>JAGFCB010000184.1 GCA_022394775.1 Candidatus Poribacteria bacterium | reverse complement strand
AGTTCCGAGCTCGTGCCAAACCGAGGTTCAACGGTGTAGTAATCTGTCGCATCGTAACCGTGATGCGATGGGCTTGCAAAGAGCGGTGATAGCCAGATCGCGTTGCATCCGAGCGATTGGATATAGCCAAGTTTCTGAATCACACCGCGGAGTGTCCCACCAAAAAATCCTGAAAGATTTGTCGGTTTTTTCCATGAGACACCGTCCCCCGGATAGAAACGATCTAAAAAGATATGGTAAATAACAGCATCACGTACCCACGTTGGGACCTCGTAATCGTCAACTGAGATAGCAAATTCAGTTGCTTCCGACAACACGCGCGCTTGATTATCCGCAAAGATCCATTTTGGCGTAGCTTGCAAGCCAAAACTTGCTGTCGAACTATCCGTCCCTATGACGCGTCCACCAATTTTGTAACTCACGATTGTCCCACTTGTTTGTGGTGGAATTTGTCCGGACCAGTGGCGAACATATCGCCATTCAAGTGTACTCCATACGGATTCTCCTGGCACCAATTCAAATGTTATCTCTTCATCATCCACAGTCATCCAACAACGAACCGAATCGTAAGCGATACCGCCAGAGGTTGTTACATGGAGTGTAATCGGTTCATTAGGTTGGGAAGCAGACGGTATTTTCAATCGGTGTAGGTGCTTAATGCCTGTTAAACTGTTGCGATATTCGGTGATACGATTATCCAAATCCCTTTGTGTGCCAAACATGATGTTCCTCTACCGTTTCGTAGGGTGCGTTCAGGCAATAAAAAAGCCGTGTCACGAGTACACGGCTTTTTTATTTTTAGTGTAGATTTTGGCTACTTATCGCCCCAAGCGGGTCCACGTTTTATCCATAAGAATTGTCCGACGCTCAGTTTCGTCCGGTCAAAGATGTAATCATCCTGATTGCCGGCAACTAACCGTTCCCACTTCTCTGGATCATCGTAGATTTCTGGACGTGCAGCGATGCGTTTGAGAGCTGCTTCGCCATTTTCTTCCTGAATGTCCTCTTCCTGTACATGGTATCTGTCAAGTTTCTCAGGACTGGTTACACTGAAACTGAAACTATGCGGACTTGCGAGCGCATTTCCTGCCATATCAGACGCCCCCGAAACAGTAACGGTATACATGCGTCCCGCACGCATCGGCATGTCGGATGTAAACGTCACAGAATCGCCAGTTCCGCTCACTGTACCTGACAGCATTCCGTCCATCGGTTCGCTCATCGAATCCTCGGTTTTCGCGACCGCTACACTCACTGAAACGGTGTTACTATCTACCGGTTCACTAAACGAGACAGTCAAACTATTCATCACATTGAGCGAATCTTCGTATTCGGAGATGACTGTGCCGTCCGTTGGTTCGGTCATGGTTACCGTTGGCGGTGTTGCATCGGTGTAGGTAAATTGCTGTGAGAGCGTGACCGGTACTTCGGGTTTCCCTTTGTTTGTGATGACAACAGAGACGGATTCTCCTGCCATACCGCCGGGTGTCACTGCCGTAATTTGGGTCTCACTCGGGACTGTCACGCTTGTAGCGTTTTTCCCACCAAACGTCACGGTTACGCCGTTTTTCATATCAAATTTTTCGCCGGTAATCTGGACAGTTGTCCCGCCGGTTTCGGGTCCTTGCGTAGGGCTCATCCCGCTCGGCACCGGTTCTGGATTACAGCCACCGCAGCCCACCATCCACGCGCAGACAATCGTGAGGATAGCTAATACGGCTATGTTTCTGGGTTTTTTCATTAATTCGATCTCCTTATCATCGGAACGGGTCTCATTAGATCTCACGGATTTTAGGATTTCATGGATTAGAGGGATCCCTCTAAATTACACCTTGAAATTATTATACACACAAACGGGTAAAGTTGTCAACTCTTTTTACGAATTTACAAGCAAATACGCGTTATAAAGACCTAACCCCGCCAACTTGTCCGTTTTAGCGGATCTTGGACAGCAACGGCGAGTTCTGGGCCGAAGCCTTCTATTGCTAATCTCACCGTGTCTCCATCCCCAACTGCAGTAAGGGCTTCATGGTGTGTTCCAGTAGATACAACATCCCCCGGTTCCAGTGTTACAACATTGGTTACTTCCGCCAGCAATTCTGGAATGAAACGTGCCATAGAGTTCGTCGAGAAGTCGTGTTGTAAACGATCATTTATCCAAAGTTTTACGCCGAGTGCGTTTCCATCAGGCACTTCATCAGCGGTGACAAGAGTGGGTCCCATCGGTGCAAACGTGTGCCAACTTTTCCCTAAGAAGAACCCACCGGGCAAACCTCGCGCAGATACGTCAATAAATTGCGTGTAACCGAATACGCAGTCAAGCGCATTCTCTTCGGAGAGGTGTTTTGCTGTTTTGCCGATAACGATCGCCAATTCAGGCTCAAAGTGGAATACAGTGACATCTGCGTCGGGTAGTTCTACTGTGTCTTTTGTAGCAACGATGCCGGTTGGCGATTTCAGAAAGGCGTTAAATTCGCCGCGGGATGGGCTGTCGGGTTCAATGTAATTGCCAGCAAGACATACCAGTTGACCCGGACGCGGGAGTGGTGCTTTGAAACTCACACTGTCCAAAGGCGTAGCAGTGGAATTTTCAGCGGCATCCGCTATTGCTGGACGCAGATTATCAAAGTCTTCAATCACCATTCGTATCTGTTCTTGCGGCGTATGATATGAAATACCACTGAGTGCATCACTGATATCAACAATCCCATCTGCTGTTATTACACCGAGTTGGTAGTCATTAAAGAATGTAAGTTTCATCCAGTTTTTTGCTCCTCTGTTAAAGCACTTTTGGCGTAGCTTGCAAGCCAAAACTTACTATGAAATTGCAAGCGGATGACTCCGCTCCTTTAACGGCAGTCGCACCTTTTGCCCACTAAAATGGGAAACATAAGTTGCGCTTACACATTCAAGCGACGTGAGCGCGTTGCGTCCGCCAAGTTCCGGTTGATTTCCGTTAAGAATTGCGTCTCGCATATTTTTCGCGCTCCAGATCGTGTGGCGAGATTGCCACGCTTTTCCAGAGATAAAAAATGCTGACGCGTCGAGTTCTATCTGTTCCCACACGGGTGTATGTGCTGCAAACGAGACATCAAAGGGACAGTACCACATTTCATCTATGCCTGTATCGGGGTTCGGTTTTATCATCAATTGCCCCTCTGAACCAAGAAGGTGTGGTCCCATCATCCATCCATGTCTCGGTTCTCGGCAATAAAGTTCCATAATGCCGTAAGTACTACCTGCACCACCGATATGCACAAGCATCGTATCTCCGGCAACCATACCGTTATCGCGTCGGTCAGTTTTGCACAACTCACTGCTGTGCATAATATCCGCTTCCGTTACGTCGTGTCCTTGATACGTAATATGTGCTTGGATCCAAGAGATACCGTCCAAGAAAAAATCCATCTCATCGAAGTAGTGAACGCCCATTTCCATCAATTCAAATCCGGCTTCTCGACCTTTGCCGACTTCTCGAACTGAACGGAGTTCACCGATTTTGCCATCATCAATCAAGGCTTTCGCGTGCCGAAAGAGCGGTGTGAATCGAAATTGATGACTGACTGCTAAATGCACCCCTGCTTCGCGGCACGCCGTAAACATCTGATCCGCTGTTTCTAAATCAACAGATAACGGTTTCTCAGATAAAACATGGATGCCTGCTTTTGCAGCAGCAATTGCAATTGGTGCGTGTAGCGGGGCATGCGTACATACGCTTACAAGATCCAATGCTTCACGGGCAAACATCTCTTCATAATTAGTATATCGCTTCAAGACACCGTATTCATCGGCACGGTTGTTGAGTGCATCGCGATTGATGTCACACATTGCGACGAGGTCAACCCCTTCAAGATTTGCATGTGCAGCGGCGTGGCTTTTACTAATCCCGCCACAACCGACAATCCCTGTCCGCAATATCATTAATTATCCTCAAATTCGGTTTGTGCTTGCTTAAGGCATCTCCAATAACGCCTGCCACTGTGTCTCATCCACAAGCACCCCTTTTTCGAGACTTTCTTGCCGTGTCTGTAACATACCTTCCCCCGGATACCGGACCGTCTCGTTTTCATCCAAAGGTGTAGCAGTATGGAAATCGTTGATGATCGTTGCGACGGTCTCATCCAACACCGCTTGTCCCATCAACCCGGTGACATTGACCGCGATGTACACTTGGGAAACCGCGTATTCTGAATTTTGCTTTCCGATTTCGTGTGTGGCTTGCCCACCTGAAATCACGGATGCCATCGTGTCAAGTACCAGTGCCAGTCCTGACCCTTTCCAATAGCCGATCGGAAGCGCCCTTCTGGAATCAAGGATCTCGCCAGGGTCAACTGTTAGTTCCCCATTTGTGTCATATCCTCCGGGCAGTGGGAGTTCTTTTCCTTGCAGTTTTAGGACTTCTAATTTTCCGTTCGAGTACTGACTCATCGCCATGTCAAGTAGGATATGTCCTTCTTTTCTTGGTACGGCAATCGCCATCGGATTGTTTCCAATCTTCTTTTCCGCGGAACCCCACGGCGGCATAAGGCGCGTCGTATTCGTCCAACAGATGCCGATATATCCTGCTTCCGCGGCTTGTAAGGCGTAGGCACCACCGCGCATCCAGTGGTTCGTGTTTGAAAGCCCGACACACCCGATGCCATGTATTTCGGCGAGTGCCGTTGCACGCTGCATACAGATATAGGCGTTAACGAGACCTACCCCCATCTTACCGTCCCAGCGTTCTAATGCACCGAAACTTTCGGTTTTCTCTGGTTGCGCTCGGAAATTGATCTGTTTGCCCGCCAACCCAGCAACGAATCCAGGGAAACGGTTTAATCCGTGCGAATATACGCCATCGCGCTGATTTTCGGCGAAAAGCCGGGCACATAACACCGCTCGCTCATCAGCAAAACCGACCGAAGCGAGGACACGATAAAATTCGTCTTGTAAATTTTCAAAAGGCACACGTATCATTGTTCTACCACATTTCGAGCCACTGCTCCACAGGTGTCACCGGTTGCGTTTCGCTACGGATGACCCACTTAAAATCGGAATCCCCCCAATAAATTGTGCCAGGGTGATCACCATCACGGAGATAGCGGATGTCAATCGCCCAACGGACGATCTCACTGGTAGTGTGTGGTAGTGATCGGTGGAGTGTCAGATTGTGGAATACTAAAGCATCTCCTAATTCCATTGGGCACGTCACAATACGAGAATCCTCAATAAGTTCGTCCATCACCTCAAGAAACTTACCTTCCCGTTCTTCTGTCCGATGATCAATCACGCCTAACCGATGTGATCCGGCAACCACTTGTAAGCAACCATTGGTCTCGTCTACCGGTACCAGCGGTATCCATGCAGTCGGGATGAGCGAAGTTTCACTCACTGTGCCGAAATAGCCGCTGTCTTGGTGCCACGGGACAACAGTCAATTGCTGACCGGGGAGTTTCGGCCGCGCATTGAAAACAGGATGTCCGATGACATCTGTACCTGTGAGTTGCCCGATTGCGTCGACAAGTGGCGGTGCGTGATGTATATCGAAGATTTCAGCGGTCGCAACCTGGTTACGCCAAGAACGACCAAAACGGTTCGCATGTTCACCAGCGACTTGCACAAATCGGGTTTCAAACGGGAGTTCTAAACCCTCATC
This sequence comes from Candidatus Poribacteria bacterium, assembly GCA_022394775.1. Lineage (GTDB taxonomy): Bacteria > Poribacteria > WGA-4E > WGA-4E > WGA-3G > WGA-3G. The sequence goes on along the minus strand of JAGFCB010000184.1, from coordinate 17,345 downwards.
TTCAATAACACCATCCGCTTTCAACTCGCGAATTATACCATCTACCACACGGGCGAAGCTGTCGCGCACGCCATTGATAGCAGACTCGGGGACAACGCCTTTTAACAACAAATACCCATCGTTTTCCCACTGATCTATCTGTTCGGATGATAGTGGACTTATCTGTTTTTGATTAGTTTTCATTTTTTTGTTTCTAAAATTTAGGCAATCTTGAGAATTAAGATGACAAAAGTCGAAAAGATTGTAAAATAATAGCATATCTGGCGAAAAGAGTCAAAGAAAATAGCCTTAATAGCAGAGTCATTCAGTTCTCGGTTTTTTCGTCCAATTTTGGACCCCAGGCCCGGTAGGTGCGGTTTTTGGGGCGTACACGCCCAGATGCGAAGGGCATCGCGGTGTACTCACCCAAATTTTGTCCACACGCGGAAACCAAATTTTGCTTCGCAGTGAGAATGCTTTACATTTGCGATCTGCATTCCTAACCGCACCGAATCCTGAAAAAAGGACGAGAAACTCTATAATTTCTTAAAACTGAATAACTCTATGCCAATTGCGCAAGTATTTGTCAAAAGTTTAGGTTGCAAGAAGGGAAGTATAGAAGGTGAACGCGTTAATTACGAATATGCTGACGATAGAAACAAAGGTTTTCATTTGAAACCTCCTTGTAAGGTAGTTGAGGCTACTGACTTAACTGATATTTCATATACTGAATGGTCGCATAGGCAGTTTTTAGTGCTGCTTCATCACGGATCATGTAGTCGCCAAGCAAGTGGCGATAAGCGTACCCTTCGGGCCATGTATAGAGGGTTTTATGCCCCTCCTCCATCTTAAGCATATTGTGTAACTGATTAAAAATTGTATCCAGTCGATCTTGGGCGGCATCGTATTCAGTCAGGTTTTTCGCATCCATGCGACGTACGATCGCATCTATGAAGTCTTCTAACATAGAAATGGGAAGCCCACACTGCTCGTAAGCCATGGCGGGATAGGGGCTGGCACCGGGAATTGCTATCACCCAATTACTGAAGTCCGGTTTCGGTTCAGCATAGATGTCATATTTCTCTTTGAACGTGTTGCTCTGTTGGTGATGTGTGCAGCCACAGAGAATCACAACAAGTAAAATGCACAAAAATTTAGACATTGAAATACCCTCCGAACATTACATTTTGGAGAAGGAGATTTACCAGTTAATTAAGTCGCATGTTCTGTAAATTTCGACTTCGGTCTCAAAAACGATGTCCCTTGCCCCTTCTAACCCAAGACGATTTCGTATTATAGAATATGAGAAAAGAGTGTTTATCGCTCTTAATTTTGGGTTTTTTAGAACGGACTTGCCGTATTTTTGGGTACCCGCGTCAACGTCAATAGATAAGATTAATTTTTTGAGCACCATATTAACGCCTCTTTGAAATTGCATTTGCTCTTCAAGCGTTGTGGCATTGAGGCGCAGTTCTACGAGACGCAGCAGGTGTTCTAAATCTTTTATCTCCAAGTTGCAGGATAGGAATGCGTCAATCGTATCAGGCTCGCTTGGGTGGTATCCATACTTGTATTTTGACGCATATTTTTCAAATTGTTCTTTGACGGTTTTTGATCTGTCAAGGATTGCTGCGAACGTTTTGACTTCTTCATATTTTTCTTTGAACGTGTTGCTCAGGGGGTGAGTTGTGCAGCCACAGAGACCCACAACTATGAAAAAACACAAAACTCTACACATTGAAATAGCCTCCGATTACATTTTGGAAACTATTTTAGCATAAGGAAACTAAAAATGCCAAATACAGTTAATGTCAGAGGCATTCAATTGTCGCATATTGGATTTTGAACGATTTTGAGTGCTTCTGTGGGCATGCGGCGAAGAATCGGAATGCTTCTGCTATCTTTGTATACCTTGATATGCGGAACAGTGTTAGCACAATATTGCTACGGCTGCCATGATGTGTGGTTTGTCAAACCTTTTACAAAGTCTCGGATCTTGACATTTCGTGCAGAAGATGATACACTACACATCCAAGGAGGACGCATAATGTCAACTTTAACGCAAACGGAAAACCGGATTAGACCTCTCTATATTGACGGATATACCAACCAACTCAGCTATGTTCCCGGTGAAGAAATTGCATTCCACATCTCAACAAGCGCAGGCAGTTACTCATTTGAGATTGCCCGTATCGGTGCGACGCGTGAAGTCGTCTGGAGTCAATCGGAGCTGCCCGGTGAAGCACAACCCGTTCCAGACGATGCGTCATCGCAAGGATGCGGATGGTCACCCGTTTTTACACTTGAAGTGCCTGAAACTTGGCAGAGCGGCTATTATGAAGGCACACTCCGCACTGCAGACGGCGGCGGTGACACCATCTATAGGAATCACCGGACTGCCGAAAGCACTCTGTTTTTCATTGTCCGTCCTGCGAAGCCGGGAGCAAACACGTCAATGCTGCTCCAACTCTCTACCAATACCTACAACGCCTATAACAACTGGGGGGGTTTCAGTCTTTACGGGTATCACGGTGCGAGCAAAATACAAGGGAACCGCGTCTCGTTTGATCGGCCTACCCGTGGTATCTTCAGTAACTGGGAATCGGCTTTTGTTGTCTGGGCGGAACAGAACGGGTATACGCTTGATTACGCCGCAAACTCCGATTTGGAATTCTACCCTGAAATGCTGGAACATTACAAACTCGTGTTGAGCGTCGGGCACGATGAATACTGGTCTGCTCCGATGCGTGATAACCTTGAAGCGTTTATCGCGAACGGTGGGAACGCTGCCTTTTTCAGTGGAAATTCCGTCTGCTGGCAGGTTCGCTCCGAAGATGAAGGCAGGGCACTCGTCTGCTGGAAACAGACCTACAACCAAGACCCGGTTTATAAGACCGATGACCACAGCACTCTCAGCACACTATGGAGCCACTATCTCGTGAATCGTCCTGAGAACCAGTTGACCGGTGTCGGTTTCCTGCAAGGAGGCTATCATTTAAGCCACGGGCAATTTATGGATGGTGCGGGCGAATACACAGCCCACCGTCCGGAACACTGGGTGTTTGAAGGAACAGACCTCTCGCGAGATGATACCTTCGGCGGCGAAAATACCATCGTCGGCTACGAATGCGACGGATGCGAATTCACACTTGAAAACGGTTTACCCGTGCCGACCTATCAAGACGGCACACCTGACAACTTCACGATCCTCGCGACGGCACCTGTCCGCTGGCACCCTGATGATTGTGAATGGTATGAACGTTGGGAAAGAGGCAGGACCGGCGCTGCAACGATGGGCATCTATACACAAGGTGGGACGGTCTTTACTGCTGCGACAACCGACTGGTCGCACGGGTTAGCGGGTGGCGATGCAATCGTTGAACGCATCACGCATAACGTCCTGCAGCGACTGGCAAAATAGACAGGCGTGTTATTGTTGAGATCATATTTCTTTGCGCTGGAAGGAGATGTGCGCTGTCGCGAATAGCACAACGAAAAAGAGCAACAACAGTATCACATCCAGGATCGCGCCTTTGAATGCATCTCCTAAACGTACATTGTCTTGAAATTTCGGGATACTTTCAAAAGAGACAGGTTTAGCAGACATACCTTCCCTAACAAAAGGAACGTGTGGACTGTCGGGGTCCGAGCGGTCGGCAGAGATGAGAAAATCGTTGAATACATCGGCGTAACGCTCGACGTTTTCCAAGAAATTCAGATGTCTTTGAAACCCAGTTCCTGCAAGGGATTCAATGGCGTACTGTACAATTGCTGTCGGTGAGATACGGTTGAACTCTCTCGCAATCTGAATCTGGTCTATTTGTGCGTTTAAGTACACTCTGTGCAATCTCGCGCCTTCTCTTGCTTCCGCGTTTAGAAACTCAGCCCAGAGCAGTGTTGCTGGTGTGGGTGGACGTTCACGGGTAGGAGCTTCGTCTTCTAATCCGCGTGCTATATAGCGTTCCTGAAGTCCACTACGTCTAAAATATACTGGACTCGGACCCCGACGGATTGATGGCTGGTTCAGCCCACTCATAACTGTCCCAAGCATTGACGGCACGAGGATCACCCAAATTACCCATATCAGCAGCAGAATTACAAGGCTTGTTGAGGCGTTGTTAACGAGCGTTGATATGAGAAACCCTAAAGCGATAAAGACAGCGATATACATTAAACCCACAACGAAAATACCACCGATTCTGCTCCATTCTTGAGGATTGAGTTGAAGCGTTCCAGAGAGGTAAAGTAACAGGAGGTTAACCAGCACACCGCTCATAAAAACGGTACCGAGGCTGATCAGACAGCTTAAGAACTTACCGGTGAGTACTGTCCGACGCGCAACAGCGTTGGATAACGTCAATCGGAGGGTCCCATGTTCCACTTCACCAGAGATCGCGTCAAATGTGAAAACGAGCGCGAGAAAACTAAGGACATTGGAGATAATGAGGATCCAGTCGATTTTTAAGAATACTGGGAACATATCTTTGGCTTTTATGGGCGGAAATCCGCTATATTTTAGCCGCCAGATGCCGGAGACGTTATAAGTGTTGCCGTCTATTATGTCCGCGTTCCATCCCCATCCTGCTCGCTTTCCTGATGCAAATTTCGGCAGATTATTTTCACTGCCGTGTGCACAGAAAGCGAGTGATGAAGGTTTCTTGTGAAGTTCGCCGGGACCGTCTAAAACGAGTTTATAGAGATTACTGCTATTCTGTTCGAGACTTGCCGAGTACGCTGAAACCTGCTGTCCATATTCTGATTGTTGTGTCTTATATTCGTCAATGTGGCCCACAGCGTTGACAAGCATTAAAAAAACAGTGAGCAGCATCGCGAGCGCGAAACGGAGGCTATTGACTTGCTCAAACAATTCTCGTTTCACAATATGCCAGAGCATCTCAGACCTCCTGCCGACTGAAAATAGCGAAAGTAATCATGAGTAGCATTGGATTGAAAAGGAAAAGTAGAAATAGGTCGCGGAGTGCGCGGTTACGGGCATCTTCAAACACACTCGGCGGTTGATAAAAGAATCGTGGGACATCATCCCATCGGACTGGTCCTTTATCACTCGCAAACCATTGGCGTGCACTGAACGCCTTTTGATCGTAGAAATAGTCCAATATTGTTTCCCTATACTCTCGTCCCGCTTTAAAAAAGTCTTCCACGCTCGCGAGACCCGTCCCCGCCCACGCTTCCGTTGAGAGGTGATATAAGCCTGCGGGTGAAAATCGGAGCGCGTTTCGAGCGATATTTGATTTACGAATATAGGTTTCGGAAAAGGTTGTCTCTCGTATTTGCCAGACTTTGTTAGCAGTCCGAATCCGTCCTGATGTTAGTTCTTGGAAGTAGGCTTTAACGGTGGGTACATGGATTTCCGATGCATCTGGAATGAACGTAATATTCTTCGCCAAATGTGTGTAACTGGAACTCCCACCACCTGATTTGCTGCCTTTTAATAACGGCGGGTTCTCAAACGGATCCCCAGGTGCTTCTTCATCCCAATAGAATTGTTCCAATATTTGGTCAATTGCTTGATCTGCTTGCTTTACTTTCGCCTCCGTATCAACGAAGCGGTTGACGAGGAACAGGCTCACATTCGGATAGAGCAGTGTCAATACCACCCAGATAAACATTGACACGATTAATGATGTTGCTGTGCGGTGAATCACACTGGAGATAAACAATCCGATGAGATAGAACGTAGAAGTATAGATGACTGTTGTGAGGAAGATACCGCCAATCCGGAGGAAGCCGTCGGCACCATAATGGATGGCATGAGATTGTAGTTGCAGCAGCAGTGCTAACAGGAAACTCATCAGTAATGGAAGGGTAAGGCATAGCATGGCACCCAAATACTTTGACATTACAATCAAACCGCGTCCAACAGGATTGACAAGGATTAAGCGTAACGTACCGTTCTCGCGGTCCCCAGCAATTGCATCGTACGCAAAAACCAGAGCGAGGAGGCTGAAAAGGATTTGGAAGACAGATACCAAATCTATATCGGCGAGCAGATAGCGAAAAGGATTATTGAAACCTGTGTTACGGTTGACATCACCCCATAAGAAAGGGATCTCTCCAATCTTGATTTGGAGCGAGTTTTTCGCGCGCTTGTCAAGTCCCTGATTAAAGAGACTCAATGGATTCGGTGCTCTGTCGAGACGCGGCATGAAAGATGAATACGTCTTTCTGCTAAAATTCCCTTCTTGGTGTTTTTGGAAATCTTCATTGTAACTCGCGAGTCTCCGCTCATAATTGTCCGTCAAGACGATGCTCCCTGCCAGCACAAGTGCCATACTCGCGATAACCGCAACAAGGAAGCGGAACGTCATTAAATTCATTAAGAGTTCATGGCGAATCAGCGTCCAAAGCATTGAGGTACACTCTCCTTTGATACAACCTTCACCTATACACCTGCTTGGATGCACTTTTCAATCGCATGCAACTTTACTTGGAGTACCTCCTTTACTTTAACCTGTCTCTGTCTATTTTATATCAAAACCCGCCAAAAGCACTTACTCTTGACGTGAGCCCTAAACTTTTTATCAAACTCACATTAGAACACTAACTCCGTTTCCACCGCTTCATTGTAGTCCACACCCTCAACTTCAAATCCAAAGAGGTTTCGGAAGCGTCGTCTGAAGCCTGCATAATCGGAGAGATCCTGGAAGTTATCGGTATCAATCCGCACCCAACGCTCGGCGATAGCGGAGGTTACTTCAGTCTGCAATTCTTCGTCATCAAGCCGGATGTAGCGTTCATTGTCCAGTTGCGGTTGTAGCCCAGGTCCGAGATGCTCAGAGAAAAGCCTTCGCATCTGTCCAATCGGCGCCTCATTGATTCCTTTAGCGTTAAGAATGTCATAGAGGATGCTGACATAGAGTGGCACGACCGGGATCGCCGCAGATGCTTGTGTAACGACAGATTTATTCACCGAAACATAAGCATTGCCGCCGAGGATATTTGCGAGTCGCTTGTCAAGCATATCCACACGTGCCTTGAGATCATCCTTCGCTCTCCCAATAGTTCCGTCCTTGTAGATGGGCCAGGTTAAGAAACTTCCGATGTAGGTATAAGCAACAACTGTGACTTCTGGCGCGAGCAAATCCGCTTCTGTCAATGCGTCAACCCACATCTCTAAATCTTCACCACCCATTACGGCGATCGTGTCGGTGATCTCTCGCTCATTGGCGGGGACAATCGTCACGGGAACGATGACTTCTCGATTCAGATCGATCGTCTTCCCTGTATACGGCATACCAATCGGTTTCAGGACAGATTGATGTGAAACCCTTGTCGTCGGATGTATGCGTCGTGGTGCGGCAATACTATAGACGAGAATATTTACCTTGCCAAAGTCTGCTTTAAGTCGGTTAATAGCCTCCGACTTCATCTCATCTGAAAAAGCATCTCCGTTGAGGCTCCTCGCGAAAAAACCATCTTCCGCTGCCTGCCGATGAAAGGCGACAGTGTTATAGTACCCCGCTGTCGCAGTCCGCCGGGGATCGGCGGGTCGCTCATAAAGAAGTCCAAGCGTTTTCGCACCCCAAGCCCACGTCAAAGCAATACGAGAGGCAAGCCCGTAACCCGTTGACGCGCCGATGACAAGTGCATTTATACCCGTTTCTCTGTAAGGAATACCTTGTTTAATCTCGCCTATCTGCTCCAGCACACTCGTGTGACATCCAGTTGGATGGGCATTGGTAGAAATAAATCCACGTATCCGAGGTTTAACAATTTGAATTGCCATTATATCCTCCGTGAGGGTTTTCGTTAAATGATACGCTAGTAGTCCTCCTACCCCTGACGTATCATATCCAAGTACTTTCGTAACACCAATCGACGCAGATGTGTCTTTGATAAAAACGCTGCTCCAACTGCGTCTCTAATCTTGTGGATACAGATACTTTAAACAGCCGAACATCGTTACTTGGGCAATACTGTCGAAAACGGAGTCATCCCACACCAGATGGATACGCGATTTCTCCGTGGGCAACGCACCGGCTATTAACTTCAGCTTGCACGGACCACGTGTGCATGTCAAAGGTGTTTCGATACACTTGATACACAAGGATACATCCTGGGAAAATGGGAGCGATCAACTTTACGCGCAATCTCAGCGGGACCTGTGGAAGTTGGTGTATCTCTGGTAAGGTGTCAAGCACCTGTTGGCACAGTTCTTTGTCCGCCCTCGGTTGTAGCATTTTGGATCTTTGAAGCACCTGGAGCCCCCCCAGGAGATCACGTTCTTCGAGTTGATGCAGTATATCAAAAAGTACACAGCATTGTCGAAGCCCTTCAATCGTGTGGATACCGGGCCATAATTTCAAATCGGGAAAATGCCCAACAAATACCGGTTCATTCGCCGACACATAGCGTTCGGCAGAAAGTTGGTACGCTGGCGAACCCCGATAATCAACAATCTGATCCACCATCAGCATTGGATGTCGCTGAGGTATCAAGTATCCGATAACATCGGCACCGATATAGAATTCTTCACTATTTCTCAAGACCCATTCTCCTTCTCTCGTGTGTGAAAACTATCGTTGTAGGGGCTAATGTTCCAACTGAGGTTATCAACCGCTGGTGGCGATAGCGTTTTTAAAGGACATCCCTGAACCTGAAAAACATCCAAGCCGGCGTGCCAATATGGACGGCGGAGTAATGCCTTACCGACGTAATCGCCACGCACAGGGGAATATCCGATTGCTAAAATATGTCCCACGACCTCATCATCACAGACAACCGCCGTATCAACTTTGACCGGATCCGGTGTTGAAAAACAGGTGAGTCTGCGCGTCCACCCGGATTGCCGGCGCGTGCGTATCGCTTCAGCACCGGGATATGCAGCCTTCTGTGCAGACAACCGCCACTGCAACTGCAACTCAAAAGGTGTAAGCCCGTACTGTCCCTCCCTATTAATATCAAAGAAAAAATTCTCTAACGCACACTGAGCGCGCGCCGCCTCATTGGCATGTGCCATCTCAAAGGCACTACCAGCAGTGTGCAGTTTTTCAAGCCAAGCGTTTTTCTGATCCGTTGGTACCAGCAGGTGATACCCGTATTCCCCTGTCTGCCCCGCCCGAAACACGAGCACCTCATCGGAGACTTTCATTCCCAAATAGGGCAAACCGAGTATATCAGGTCCGAGAACTTCAGCACACAATTCCCAAGCATAGGGACCGTCAAGGGCTAAGGGAGCATACGTTTTGCTGAGGTCGATGATCGAAAAATCAGTGTTTTCTGCACTGTGTTCAGTGATCCAATCAATGAGTGTATCAACATTGGGACCATAGCCGAGCAGATAGGCATCTTCTCCCTTCCGACAAACATAGATGTCAGCAAAAGGGGTGCCGTCTTCATTGAGCAGCAGCGTGTACTTCATCTGTCCATCTTGAAGAAAGACATCGCATGGACATACCGTATCAAAGACATCAAACGCTTGCTTACCTGTCAACTGCAGGCAGCAGAGGTCAGATTCTTCCGTAAATGCCACCGAGTTACGAATGGCGTTATAACCGACTTCAGTTCCTTTCATCAAGTTCAACCTCCTTTCGACGCATCACCTCGTCCACAAGCGAATTGATGGTCCGTAAAAAAGACGCGCTTTCTCCGTCGTCCAAAACAATCTCGAATTCCGATTCCAAACTTATAATGATTTCGATAGCATCTATAGAGTCAAACTCCAGTCCAACACCAAAGAGCGGCGTATCTGGATCCAATTGCTCGCTGGAAATATCCAATGCCAGATAAGAGATCAGCAGTTCCGTCACGCGATTATACGTGTTTTCGCGTTGTTCAATCTTTTCTTTAAGTTCAGATTGCATGTCTATTCTCCATTTGCAAAATAATTGCTGCCCCCGCAGCCCCGTCCGCTCGGTTACTAATGAGAAAGGGCCCCTGTTCACCTTGCTTTAGGGCATTTACAGCTGCAGTAACTGCCCAAAGTCCTGTAACAGTAGGAGGTCCTGGTACAACTATTGGTACAACTTCTTCACGGTTGCGGGAGATTTTCGCCAGGGCGCGTTCAACGGCACTCTCACAATCGGTTGCAAGTGCCCAACTCACAAGATGAATAGGAGCGTCCGACGCTCCTGCCTTAAGAAGGACACTGGCAGCACCGTGATCATAATCAAAGTCATCCCACTCACACGGTTCATCAACTGCCGCCGCGAGTAAAGCACTGACATCGTCCCGCCAAGCGAGATGGTCCGCAGCGAGAACAAGAGCTGTTAGTCCACTGTCCGGCCCTGTTGACAAAGTTGTCGCAGGTCCTTTCAAACCAAAAAGTCTACAACAAGCACCTGTCGCGTAACTACACGCCATCCGTGTGAAGGCGGATGCCGAAGGTTGTGCAAATCCGCGTGCCTCAACACTTTTCTGAAAGGCTTGGAGGCTCTCTACAGAAGGACGGTTCTGACCAACGAAAAGTCCGATGCCTTCACAGTCTAATGAACGCAGTCTCAGTCGGGCATCTGTCAAGGTATTCGCGACAGCACTGGCAAGAAAACGCGCTGTGGGGTCTAACCCCCGTAGTTCGCTGCGTGGCACATACTGGTGAATCTGGTGGCAATCCTTAACCATGCTGGCACCTATGAGCCCAATGGGACGCGGCAGTTTTCTTCGAGGCACCAACTCGCCATTGGGCTGTCCAAAAACCACAGCAGCGTTGAGCCCTCCAAACGCAGCATTAGCACATACCGTGTGCTGTGTGACGTGAGCCCTCGGCTTTCCTGAAGCAACAGGATCCGTTGGCGAATTCGGACGCGGTTCGGTAAAATTGAGGGTAGGTGGAACAACTGAGTGTGTCATCGCCAATAACGTAACTACAGCCTCAAGCGCGCCGGCAGCACCTTGGGCATGACCGAGGAAACTCTTGCTTGAACTGACAGGTAATTGGCCTGCGTAATCACCGAAAACAGACTGGATTCCCCGCCATTCCGCCGCATCGTTTGGGGCTGTACCGGTGCCGTGGGCATTCAGATAATCAATAGATTCAGGGATAAGCCCCGCATCCGCCACCGCAGTAGAGAGCGCGCTCGCAATCCCGAAACCAGAAGGATCCGGCGTTGTGTCATGGAAGGCATCGGCGGAGAATCCATATCCCATGCACTCAGCCAGGGGGACAACATCCCGCGCGTTGGCGGAGGATTCGGATTCGAGAAGCAGAAACGCAGCACCCTCACCGAGCGTTGTGCCAATAACTGTGCTGAATGGAGCACAAGGCGTTTTCGATAAGAGCCCGAGACTGTGAAAACCAGCGAAAATTTCCGGATAGAGCTGATCCACACCGCCCGTGAGAACATACTCCACCACACCCCGTCGCACCATATCCACCGCAAGCCCTATCGCATGCGTCGATGATGCACAAGCAGTAGAAACCGTAATCGATGGTCCACCAAGTTTCAGAAAATTTACCAGATCAACACTTATAGCATGTATCTCTTTTCTCCCCAATCCATTACATGTTCCAAGCACTAAGGCAACACGACTCGGGTCAACAATCCCAGCATTTTCGAGGGCCTCGGCAGCGGCAGCGCGCCCATAAGCCACGGCAGTTTGTACGTCGGTATCGCAGGCACTACTTGAAGAAATCACCGCCCCTAACTGGATATCAAACGCATCAACGTTAAAGTGATTGATCGGGGCAATACCGCTCTGACCTTTTTCTATAGCTTTCCAAAGCATCTCAGTATTTTCGCCCAAGGCACAGTACGCCCCAACACCTGTAATTACAACTTTCATCAACTGCCTCCAAATGCCGCACCCACTAAGGTGCCCTGAGCAATTACCCGTGTTTCAACAGAAGCTTGTACGGCATAATGTATCAACCCTCCGAACATACGCGTCTGTTTTACTCTATATTGAAGCAATTCACAGGATCGTACCTGACCGGTGACCTCAACGTCTACCGAAGCTAACATGCCTATTTTCGGAACCGTCTTCATTGTCCCTTCTTCAAGAAGACTTAAGAATCGTTTGAAGATGTCATCGGTATTAGGATCCCGGATATCCATCAAGGCAGAACTCACATTTTTCATTCCCAACTTTTTCGCCGCACCACTATGCTCGCATGTCCACAAGAAACTCACGAGGGAACAACTTTGCCCGAGTCCCTCAATGATATATGCAGAGGGCCAGGACAACCGCGGGGCGGCACCTGAAAAAACAGAATCAGACTCCCGAATGCGGTACTCAGCGTCTAAAATAGGCACATCACCGCCCACATAACCAATAATTGATTCAACCATCAGAATTGGAGGGCGATGTGGCAGAATTTGCTCGATAATCTTCATGACTGTCTTCCTCCTCTCATCATTCGCCCGTTATGAATTTACCCACCACGTACCTTGGAAAAAGTTTAGTAGGTCGGAGGGAACCGAAGTCCCCTCACAGTTGGGTTAGTAAGTGTCAGTAAAATTTGGAGCTACAAACAACCAGTAAGCACTGATCATAGCGCCTGCTATACCGCAACCGACAGCGGCAACTTGTAGCCGTCGTCGGTTGACGTGATAGCGATAGATGCGCGTATACGTTTCAACATAAGTTGGTGATTTTCCAAGTAAAACACCTACGGGTATATCTGGTGTTGCGAAGTAAATATAGGCAATTCCAAGACAACCGCATGCAAAGCCCATTGCCCCCGATGCGGGTAAAGAACCATATTCTTTAGCATCACGCTCAACATCAGCACGACCTTTCTGCTTTTCAGCAACCTGTGCGAATACAGGCACAACAAGCATTAGAAGTGCCAGCATAAGCGCACAAAGTTGGAAAGCCATAAATAGACTCCTTTATTGATGGGTTATTGGATTTTCGTTACTTTGACTCACAACGTTACTCCCGACGCCATTCGGTTCAGTATTGAGCCCCTCTTCTACAACCGGACAGGAAGCCTGTCCGCTACGAGGGGATGGTTTCTGAAATCACTGAAATGTCTTTTCAATTGTTGATTTTACTATAGATGTGACAAAGCACTACTATCGTAGAAGCAAAAGAACGAGGGGATTTGGACGTTGTCTTCTCAGACGCATACCCAATTGCTAGTGGGACGGAGACGGGAGGTAGAAGGAACTACCCCAGCAATTCGTCTCCAACGTCCATTCGTAATGATACATAATTCTCCGAAAAAACACATAAAAATTACGACGCTGTCTAAAATATCAAGTACATCAAGTGAGATATGTGATATACTTAAACATGCCCTGACAACTCACTCTTGACAGTGCCGTGGTTCAGGACAGCTGCAACCGTTGCCGAACCACCATAATGGATTTTTACGGATGCCAAAAGACCTTATATAAAAAAAGACATAAAATACAACAAATTTTTTATTCCAACCCAATTTTCGTGCGGCCCCAAGTTGTTATCCAACAAATTTTGAAGGGGAGCCAATACCTTTCGCGCATTTCCTACAATGGGATTTCATTAGCACTTGCAAAAACCGTGCCAATTCTTGCAATCTTCTGATTTGTCATCGCACGTTCTACTGGTCAACAGACGCTACCCCTTGTAAAATCAGGGGTTTCGACATCGTCCTGATTCTAAACCTAATAAGATCCTTTTTCGCTAAACTGTGTAAGACGTAAAAATTTTTGTGACGTTTGCTAAATTTTTTGCTTTGACAAAAAATTTTGGTTTTACCAAATAGGGCTTACGCATTTTTCCATGATAACTGTGCATTACGCGCTGCAGGCGGGGTTTTAAACCCCGCCTGCAAGGGGGCTGCGTAAGTCCTACCAAGGTTAGGCCCCATTTAGAAGAAATAGAACTTATGGAATGCACAACAACGCGATCTACATTATTGCCGCTGTGCGTAAGTCCAATAAATTATGTTGTAAATCCCGCGATTATGTGCTATGCTATTCAATATGAAAACAGAGAGGTCAACCCCCTCAACGACGTACACACCCGGTGCAATACTCCTAATCTCTTGCTACGAACTTGGACACCGACCCTCAGGGCTTACGCGTCCACTCCGTGCACTCGAGACAGCAGGATTCACACCTGATACAATTGATATTGCTGTTGAGCCGCTGGATGTTGAAAAAGTCAAACGCGCGCGGTTTATTGGGATCTCTGTCCCGATGCACACGGCACTGCGGCTCGGTGTTCATCTTCTACAACGAATCCGAGAGATTAACCCGGATGCCTCCATAAGTATGTACGGGCTTTACGCTACGCTCAATTCGGATTATCTGCTTTCGCAGGGTGTCGATTTTTGCCTTCCGTCTTCAGGAACCCCCCAACCCCCCTTATCAGGGGGGCAGGATAGGGACACATCAATGCAACTTGTCGGGTTGGTGCAATCTCTTGTGGACAGAAAGCAGGTTGAGACGCAGAAGACTGGTTTTCGTACTGCGAAACTGCCGCCCTTGGAGACATACGCCCAGTTTGAAGACAACGGCGAGGTGCGGACTGTCGGTTATACTGAGACGACACACGGATGCAAGCATCTCTGCACACACTGTCCTATTCCGCCTGTTTACAAAGGTAAGTTTTTTGCCGTAAATAGAGAAACAGTGCTGAATGAGATTGAGGAACAAGTGGTTGAAGGTGCAACACACATAACGTTCGGTGATCCAGATTTCCTCAACGGTCCGATGCACGGACTCCGCATCCTCCGTGAAATGCACGAAGCATATCCGAATCTGACCTTTGACTTTACAACCAAGATTGAACATATTCTTAAACACAGAAAACATTTCCCGGAATTCGGGCAACTCGGATGCAGGTTTGTCATTTCGGCTGTGGAGTCACTCAGCGATACAGTATTGACGATTTTGGAGAAGCATCACACACGGGGCGATGTCGAAACGGCACTTGACACTGTTCACGGTGCGGGGATTGCCCTGCGTCCGACATGGGTACCGTTTACGCCATGGACAACCTTAGACGACTATCTTGAGATTCTGCAGTTTGTTGATACGCATCACCTTATCTATCACGTAGATCCGGTGCAGTATGCTGTTCGATTATTAATTCCGCCGGGTTCGTATCTACTTAATCGTCCTGAGACGACAGCACTTTCACTTACACTTGACGAAGCCTCTTTCAGTTACACATGGGCACATCCGGATGCCCGGATGGATGAACTTCATAAAACGGTCAACGCACTTGTTGAAAATGATGCGCGTGCCGGTGTGGATACCTTAGAGACCTTTTATCGGATATGGACACTCGCTGCAGATATGCAGAGTCAACCTCCACCAAAACAGAGTAGAGGTGTACATCAACCTGCACCACGGATTACTGAAGCGTGGTTCTGCTGAGCGGAACCCACCGAAGGGCAGTTTGCCCCAATTCAATTTTTTTAACGACTGCGTTTGCTCCGATGGGTCGGACAACTCAATCAAGTTTGAGATAAAAATTTCATAGTACTATGAAAGAACGTTGAGTGAAAATCCCTCCTAAACATAGTTGTGGTCTGAGTTCACGACATTTCTTGGAATTTATATTTTTCGGGGTTTACTATGAAAACACGCAGTTATTCTGTTGTCAACAATCGATTTTGGTGATAGAATAACATTCCACGAAATATTTTAGATAGGACTTACGCAGCACCCTTGCAGGCGGGGTTTCAAACCCCGCCTGCAGTGTGTCCGATGTCCGTTATCACGGAAAAATGCGTAAGTCCTGTCAGATCTAATAAACTATCTGTTTTACTATAGAATTTTGGCTGTAAAGGAGAACTATGCCGGAACAATTACAACAATTACTCAATTTGGAAACTGCCCCTGTCGCGGTAACTTTTCACGATGCGAAACCGGAAGGTGTTCCTCGGATAGAAAAAATTGAAGCCTCCGGTTGTACCTATTGGCGACGCGCAGCAGAAGGTAAAACCTTCTATACCGAAGCCTCTGACCATTACAACTGTCCCATCGGGTGTTATACACACAACATTGAATTGCCAGACGCACAGGTGGAGGAACTCGAAAACACGCTTGGATTGATGGGGGAACTCGGCTACATCGCTATGGAAGAAGTTCCCGGCATTCCACGACAGGAAAAACCGTTCAAGAATGCTGTCTATTCCCCGTTAGCAGATGCAACTGACACACCTGATGTTGTCATCATTTCCGGTACACCGAGACAGATGATGCTCTTGACGGAAGCCGCGACCGCTGCCGGCATCGGTAGTGAGAACGGCGTTATGGGGCGACCGACGTGTGCCGTTGTCCCGGCTGTCATACAAGGCGGACGGAGTGTGAGCAGCTTGGGATGTATCGGCAACCGCGTCTATACTGCACTCTCCGACGACGACTTCTACTTCGCCTTCCCCGGTGAACATATTAACGCGCTCGTTGAAAAGTTAGAGACGATTGTGAACGCGAATCAGGCGTTAGAGGAATACCATCAGCAACGTCAATCAGATTTTTAAACTTACCTTGCAGAGAAACGACGTGGACTGGACATTGAATAGTTTCTACCAAAGCGTTGAAGAAACACCGGATTTAGTCTGGGAATAGACTAAATCCATTCCTTGTATTACATTGCAAAAACCCATCCACTTCGTTTCAGGCTTAGGTTTCGTTGCTAATTTAATGCGGAGAACTGAATGTCATGCGAAAGGTTGCTGTGATTACGGGTGCAGCGAGTGGGATCGGACGAGGGTTAGCGGAACGATTCGTAGCAGAGGGTATGAAAATCGTCATCGCTGATGTTGAAGAAAAACCCTTAGCCAAACTTGAGGCCGACTTACGTGCTAAAGGGGCGACTGTTCTGGTTGTCAAAACAGATGTTTCAAACGCTGACGAGGTCGAAAACCTTGCAGAGCAGACGCTGGATACTTTTGGCGCGGTGCATATCCTCTGTAACAATGCCGGTGTCGTCTGTAGCCGTCCTATCTGGGAACACACGCTCGCCGATTGGGAATGGGTGTTGGGTGTTAATCTGTGGGGCGTAATCCACGGCATCCGCACGTTCGTTCCGCGCATGCTCGCCCAAGGAGATGCTTGTCATATTGTGAATACCGCCTCTATCTTGGGTTTAGTGGGAGGTAGTGGCGAAGGCATCTATAAAGTAAGCAAACACGGCGTTGTTGTGCTTTCCGAGACCCTCGCCGATGAATTGGCAGAGAAAAATGCTAATATCCAAGTGCATGTGCTATGCCCCGGGTGGGTCCGCACCGGAATTCTGGAATCCGACCGAAACCGTCGGGACATACAGAAAAATATGGCGGAAGAGAGACATTCGAGTGAACTAATTATCGGTGGTTCTCGGAATACCCGTGTCGAGATGGAGGCAGGATTGTCACCGGCAGAAGTAGCGGAGCATGTCTATAATGCTATCCAAAATGGTGTCTTCTATATTCACACGCACCCTGAACATAAAGCGTGGATTCGCGAACGTATGGAGCGTATTCTTGA
>JAGFCB010000066.1 GCA_022394775.1 Candidatus Poribacteria bacterium | reverse complement strand
CTGACTGTGGTTCCGACCACGACCGAGACGTCAACGCTGCGATCAATATCAAACGGGCAGGCTTGGCTGCCTAAAGTGGAGCGACAGTCAGACGGTGGACGCTCAGCGAAAACCGCAGTTGCTATGAAGCACAAGCCCCAACCTTTAGGGTGTGGGTACCATTGACTTATCAGTTTCAATAGTATTTCGCAAACTGGATGCTCGGTTTCGTAATCTTGATGTGTTTCTTGTATAGCGGTGTTGATGCGTTGGCGTAGGAGACGGTTGATAAACATCTTGTCGTCTTGGCTTTTGAATTCGTCGTAGAGTTTGGTAAAGATGAGTTTGAAGACCTCTGCAAAAACATCTACGCTTGCATTGGCGAGGACTTCATCTTCCAATTCGAGAATGATGTCTTTTAGGGATTTCCGCTCGGCTGCGAGTTTATCCTTGAGGATGCGGATGAGTTCTTCGGGTTTTAGTTGGATGTGCTTTCTGCGAATGGGGCAGTAGATGAGGGGTTTCTCATTGCCTTCTATGTTTTGGTTTAAGTCTCGGATTTCGGATGTGTTGAATAGGTCAAGGTTATTGTGGAATGCTCACATATCTTCGGGCTTTACTATAACTATAATTCTCTCTGATGACATTCAAACTTCTGTTACGCCAATAATTATACGCCTTGTGCTAATTGTTTTTGCGTGATTTGAGAGGATCGACTTTTCTTTTTTCTCTGAGTGTATTCATCCTTATGTTATCCTATAAGTCCACCTAACCCAAGGAAACATAAGGATGGACTTACATTCTACTTTACAAGAATATGCTTTGCAACTGAAAAATACCCCGCGCAGGCTCTTAGCAGTTGCGCAGGTGGTTCAGAAGATCATGAAAACGCTTTATGATGCCCACTTTCAAAATGCTGAAGATCACAGACCCGGACGGAATCCCGACTGCCCCGACAGCGACATCCTCGCGATCGGGTGGCTGCTTGAATACATTGGTGCTGACAGCGAACATGCTGGATATAAGCGTCTGAAAGTCGAACTCCAAACACTTTTTCCCTGCTTACCCGAACGGTCTCGTTTCAATAGACGCAGACGCAATCTGTCAGTGGCGAGTGAAGTGTTGCGTCAGGCATTGCGGACCTACCTGCCCAAGACAGATGTCTTTATCGTGGATTCATTCCCGATGCCGATCTGCGACTTCAAACGTGCGAAAGCATCAAAGTCGGCACTCAAATGGGCGGATGCTTCAGGGACACTTGCGACTTATGGACATTGTGCGACGAAAGGACTCGGAACGTTCTTAGGGTTTCGAGGACATCTGATAACCACCGATGCCGGGGTGCCTATTGATTTTGCGATTGCTTCAGCAGACATAGATGACCGAGAGGTGCTTCGGGTGCTTTCTCAAAGCGGGCGGTATCCAATAGTTCTCGGGGATAAAGGATACGTTTCGCATGCCCTCCACCAGGAGCTACGAGATGCCGAAAATATGTGCCTGCTACCAACGCTGCGAAGCAATCAGAAGCCGCAATATCCCGAGGCATTTCGGAAACTTCACGGGCGGATACGCAGGCGTATTGAGACGACACTCAACCAACTGACGCAACAGTTTTCTGTCGGGCGTGTGCGTGCGCGGACACATTGGGGGGTTCAGACCCGCATGAGCAATAAGTTCGGTGCTTGTCTGCTCGGTGTTTTCCTCAATCAGGTGCTCGGACGACCTTTGATGAAACTCAAAGACCTCGTCCTCGCATAAACACAGTTCTATAAAAAATCTAATTAGCACAAGGCGTAAATATGGGAGTTTACAACCTGAAATTGCTCCCTATTTTTTATACCAAATTCCGATACCTGTTTGGGAGATCTTGCCATCTGTAATCGAAAAAACCTATCTCCAATCTAAAGAACTAACAGAAGTATCAAAAGTCCGTTATACCGAAGCACAAACCCTCCTCCTCTCCGAACTCGGACTCACCGACTATCAACCCAAACATCAGTTAACCTTCGTCAAAACCTTTTCCGACACCGAGCGTGCCGAACGCATCGACGCAGACTATTTCCAGCCGAAATATGACAAAATCGTCAGCGCCATCAAAAGTTATTCCGGCGGTTCGGATACACTGGAAAATCTGGTACAATTAAAAGATAGGAATTACAATCCTCATGTTGAAACAAAATATAAATACATTGAACTTGCCAATATCGGCAGCAATGGAGAAATAACTGATTGCATGGTGGAACA
>JAGFCB010000144.1 GCA_022394775.1 Candidatus Poribacteria bacterium | reverse complement strand
ATAATCTACACCGGGAACCTCAATGCTCTCAAATGTATAGTTGAAGTCGGAACTCGCTGTCAACTCTAAAAACGCTATACTCGGAATATCAATACGCTGAACAGTCGCATGGGCATCGGCGGGTGCGTTGTTGACTTGTGCAGTGGTGTTCATCAGGAAAAAGCACGTCAGACATAGAAACACCGTGAGGGTATAAAACAAAAAACGGGGTTTTATCTCAGTGAGCATAACGAAATCCTTTCTTAAAGGAAGTAGGACATAGATCGCAATGCCATCTCTCGATTTACAACGGATACGTTTCACGGAAACTCTCCTCCCTAAGATATAGGCACATAGCATACGAAGCCTGATTTTATTCTCCGTTATTAACAGTCTTCAAGGTAAAAATATAGCAATAAACGTTGTATCCAGGCTAATTCTGAACAGCCAAATAATGAGTGCGACAACAAGGGCTTTAACTTTGCTGACGCCTGCAAAGATATGGACACCGGTGGTTAGGACAAAAACATACCATACAGCGACCGGGTTTATGTAGGAAAGAAACATTGAAAGGTGTTGATTTTCAAGCGACACCGCTAACAAATGCAACCCCGGAATCACTCTTCCGTCTATTGTTGTATGGATTTCTTGAATATCTCTAAACACTGGAAGGAGTCCCGCATTAACAAGAAATGTCATTGTCCGAATCAGCATGACATGGAAAAAGGCTGCACAGACATGTTTGAATCTTATGTCGCTGTGTATCCCCACGCTTTTGGCTATGATCGTGAGGACGATACTCAATAAAATTGCCATTAAGATCGTGTAAACCGTTGAAAACACCGCAATCGGTATAATCGCGTGCGTTGTGCGCTCAACGGCACGAGCCGTGAGAAGTTTCTGCGTATATGGCAGAAGTGTCCACGCTAATACGAAAGACAGCAGACAATAAACCGTCAAAGCAACGATCCACTTCGGATTGTATTTGAGGCGCGTAAATACTGCCGCGGGATTTATGATAATATCAATGACGTTTTGTAAACTTTCTTTCATAGCGTCGCAACTTTGGGTATGCGTCTCTAAAACTCAAAGATCGAAAAGATGGGTAAATCCCGCACCTTTTCGCGCCCATTGAGTTCGGTGAGTTCTATTAAGAGGGCAATGCCCACAATGTCGCCACCGGCTTTCTCGACGAGTTCAATCGTCGCCGCAAGCGTGCCACCCGTCGCCAAGAGATCGTCACACAAAAGGACGCGGCTCCCGTTTGGAAAATCGTCTTGATGGATCGTGAGTGTATCTTCGCCGTATTCAAGGGCGTAGCTGGCTTCATAAGTGTCGGCGGGCAACTTCCCTTTTTTACGAACAGGCACAAAGCCCGCCCCCATTCGGTACGCGAGCGCAGACGCAAAAATGAACCCTCTTGCTTCGGGACCCGCGATGATGTCTACGCCGCTCCCTTTATAGTGGTTTGCGTAGACCTCAATGACAGCGTTGAAAACAGGGGCATTTGCTAAAAGCGGTGTAATGTCTTTAAACAGAATACCCGGCTTTGGATGATCCGGTACAGTTCGGATAAATTTAGATAAATCGTTCATACCGTTGAAAAACCTCTTGTTATTTTCTATAGTCTTCAAGGAGCCCCAGATTTTGACATGCACGTCTCATTTTTCGTTCTACCTGTTTCAAGAGTTGACTGACTCTCGGTTTGCTCAGTGCCAGTGTTTCGGCAATATCACATTGTTTCATATTCACTCGGATGAGGGTAAAAATTTGCTTTTCCCGTTTTGTTAGACCTTGTAGAAGTTCGGGCAAGTATTTCTCAAAATCGGCGTTCCACATCTCATAGATGAGTTTATCCACAAAATTGGACTGTGGGTCCACAGTACATGAAATAAGATGCTCCAGTGGTTCTGGCTTTATTTCTTCTGAGGTTTCGTAAGGGAAATTGCCTTCACTCGAAGGAGGCATAAAACGCTGGCAGTGTTGTACCTCTCTTTTCTTTGCTTTCGCCAATTTTCCGCAAATCCACGGCAGGATATACGTACGAAAACTTGCTTTTGTCTCGTGGTTGGGGTCAAACAAAGGCCCTTTTTGCCATAAAATTATCCGAGCCATCTGTAATAAATCCTCTTGAAAGCTGGGAAGAACCGGATTTTCATACGCAATACACTGTGCGCACCTATTCAAGTCACGTTCAAAAGAGATGAGTGTTTCGTTGTTTGCCTCAAAGACCCCTTCATGTGTGTAAGGGGGACATTTTTTACCTTTCCATTGACATCTCAGTTTCATGAAAATCTCCTTGAATACCCGTTGGCAGTGAGATAATTAGCACGTACGCATCTGAGGTGGGCGAGATCCGCAGACGCGACGCGCCGAGTGCCTCACCCACCCACGTTAGAAACTACTCAAAGACCTGAAATTCCCCATCCTTGACGACAAGGACAATCGGATCATACACCGCCTCACCGGTGGGATCAAACGAGAAGTTGCCCAAAATCGTCGGGAAATCCATCGTCTGTGCGAGTGCGTCCCGAATTGCGGCGGAATCCGTTGCGCCTGCGCTCGCAATCGCATTGGCGAGAATATTGAGGGTCGCATAGGATTTTGCGGCCCAGGGTTCGGGATCAAAACCGTATTTTGCGCGATAGTTCTCAACAAAGGTTTGGTTTCCGGGTGTCTCAGACATCGCAAACCAATCGGTAAACGTTATCGCCCCCTCGGTCGCGTCGCCTGCGTTTTGTATTTCAGCCCCTGATAGATCGGGGACAATCAAGCGAACGGTGTCTGGCAGCCCCAAGCTGCGGGCTTCAATGATGATCTGAGTCATTTCTTGTGATAGGGCGGAGACAAAGAGGGCTTCAGGCTGTAGGGTCATGATATTCGTGAGTTGCTGAGAAAAATCGGTATCGCCGGTTTGGAAGGTTTCCGTTGTGAGAATCTCTACGCCACGCGCCTGAAGGGCTGCCCTTAATTCCTCGTCGCTACTCGTCGAATATACATCAATGTCGTCATATATCGTCGCCACTTTTTTATAGCCGAGTTTCTGCTGCGTTGCGGCGACACCGTTGGGGATCAGTATATCCGTCGCCAGCGGAGTCCTGAAGATAAAATCTCCGAGACCGCTCAAACCCGCAGCCGAAGAAACCGAGCTAAAAGCGACCACGCCATTCTTTTGGGCAATCGGAAACGCGTCTTTGAGTTGCGTAGAAATCGCGATGCCGACCATCGCAGGCACGCCTTGATCGACTAATTGCTGTACGGCTGCTTGCGCACCGTCTACAGTGCTTCGATCATCCGCTGTGACAAACGTCATGTTTATTTCATCACGTGCGTTTAGCTCTTCTCGCGCCAACGCAAAACCGCGTTGCATTGGGAGTCCATAAGGTTCGGCGTGTTGTCCTGTCAGGGCAACGACGACACCGATGCGAATATCGGTCGCGCTGGCAAGCGAGACGAAAACGGAGTCGTTAGAGGCTTTGACATGACAACCGTGGCAGCCCATCGCAGCATCTTCAAGATTGCTCCCTTTCACCTGTTGATACGCAGCACTTTCATCCGTACGGACATATTTCTTGTAGACCCAGCCGTTGTGGGCTGCGGACATCGGATCATCGGTTTTCGTCATTTCGGCGCGCTTGGCGACGAAGGTGTTCGTATCATCCATGATCTCCTTGACAATCAGAGTCCCTACAGGGTAGGCGGTGCCTGCCCTGTTCGCCATCACACCTATATCGTTGATATAGACCGTCCGACGCCCCATACCGTGGACTTCGCCAGTTTCCGATGGATGTGTCGCGGCATCAAGGGCCCCAGGCACCGGCAACTCAACACTCGCCCACGAACTGTGGGTCATGTCACCCGTCGGCAGCGTGTCGGCTCCATCGGGTTTCATCAGGTCCTTTGGCATTCTATCACAGGAAACGAAAACGACACTTACAATCAATAGCGCAATCAGCGCAACTTTCAGCCTTAACATAATTAGCACTGCTCCTTTCGGACGCACTCCACACAGTGGCTGTGTCAAGGGACATCCGAGAAAATTTGATATATCTCTATAAAAGCAGGCTGTTTGTTTCCCGCACAACCTGCAAGGCGGGGATTCAACATATCAGCCCGACAGACCGCTTGGCGAATAGACGGGTTCCTCTATCCGTTAAATCAGCGTGCGGGTTTCTCGATCGATATTTTACGCTGTGAACACTCACATTTCAACGCCACCTTCGGCATGTTGGCATCAGATCCGCACCGTCTGCTTCTGCTTTCCTGCCGATGAACTCAAAGCGGATCGTTGCAAGGATCGCTCCGAGAATCACCGAGAAAAATTCATGTGATAAAACGCCAGACCATAAAGTAATAGAAACTGCCGATGCCGGACACCTGCTTAAATAGGTGGATGAGGCTTTGAACGGGATCGCTCAAAGTTTAAGCCCTCATCCCCGGCATTAAGGATAGGATACGATATTTCTCACAATGCGTCAACACTTTTTTTCAAACGCCACCCGAAAATAGAAGCGATTGGCGGAATTTGATATGCCCCGATGTAAAGGCAACTCGTGGGGTCCCTGACGCGTCCCGGGTCCGAGAATCTAAAATCGTGATACCCCCACCGATCATATCGTATTCCGGGTCAGCCGCCTTCAGCCAGATCCCATGCCATTCGGTGTCGGGTGGAATTCAACGTTTTGGGAGGTTTGCCAATTACCCGTAAAAAAGATATTGACAGATTTTTCATGTTTTTTTACACTAAAAAGTGGCTGAATTTCAGACAGGGTTGACAGGTTCCGTAAAAAGCTGACCACCTCCCCCTGTCAAATCTGTATCATGCTCCGCTGGTGTGAATCAGACACCGAGCGACGCATCGCACTGCCATTGCTGGAGAATCGCAGCACTGGTTTTCTATTGTATCATAGAAAATGCTTGCATTTTAATGATATTTTTAGGAGACCCGCTCGCTATCTGGAAAATGCTATCTCTCCAACTTTTTCACTTTACTTTTACATCAACACATGAGAGGAGACAATATGTTTCGTCCAATGCTCTCACGCAGCGTCATCAGTGGTGCGCTGATTTTCATTATCGTTTGTATCGGTGGCACGCAATGGTATTCTTGGCACATCCGACGTAAGAGTGCTGTAGAACTCACAGAGACACAGCAAAGGGTTCAGGGACTCGAAAAAAGCCCCTCTATCAACCGCATCAAAGAGCGTCAACCCCCTCAAACGGCGACTCAAAACGCGCTGGGGGTCCCTGACACACCCGTTGATGTTTCGTCCGGACAACCGCATCCAGTAGAAATCGCAGACACCCGAAAACGCTCTGAAACAGACGCTGAAACCGAAAAGGTCTTTGGTGATTATACGAAAGCGGAACTCCTTGAAATCCGAGACTGGGGACGTAATTTTAAAGCGAAACTCCATCAAAATTACCCCGACATTCTCGAAATCCCTTCACTGACTCCCAAAGAATTCAACGCACGCTATCCGACAGAAGCCGCTCGTTTGGAACTCAAAGCCCGTCAGCAAGAGATGCGCGATTTTTATTTAGACGAATTCCGCGCGTTTATGACAGTTGTTCCCGCAGAGATTCGGGCTTCTGCTATAAAAGCGATGCGCGCAGAGGTTGCAAGGAACTGGGGCGACGCGGCTGCCGACGATTGGGTTGAGAACTTACGACAGGTCACTGAATAAGTGACCTTTTTTGTTTCGGGGCATGGGGGGGACGGCTTGCGACCGCTATGCCCCATGAAAATAAAATGACGGAAGCCATAAATAAGGAGAACCTGATGTTAAAAAGAAAGAGAACCCTCGTGTTTCTTTTGTTGTCTACTTTTGCACTGCTGATACTCGCCTCTGACGGATTCAGCGACGCAAGCGAGTATTGTGTGGACTTCAAAACACGCTTGCGTCTGTATGCGGTCAAATGCAGGATCACCAACTGGCGAAAGACACAAATATGGAAAGACTTTGAGGCGAAACTTATTGACCAATGGCATCAACGCCAGGACGAAAACGAAAACATAAACTGACGCGCCGCCCCCGCCAGCCCGCAACCCTGCAATGAAGAAAAGACTCACGATCACACCGCAAAACAACAGGAAAGATAACCCAAACCAGTGGGGCGTAAAAACATTTCGGTTCTCCTTTCAAGGTCTGGCAATAGGTGATAGTTTCAATTCCAAACTGGTTCGATTAGAAGTCAATGCCAAAACAACTCCTGATGATGTCATTCAAGCGAGGTTTCAATTCCAAACTGGTTCGATTAGAAGCAGGACGAGCGACTGTTTTTCACACAAGATGACGATGTTTCAATTCCAAACTGGTTCGATTAGAAGAAGAACGCCGAGATCGCCGCCGAAGCCTGCTATCAAGGTTTCAATTCCAAACTGGTTCGATTAGAAGAATCCTACGACCCGCGTGGCTACGCTGTATGTGGATACGTTTCAATTCCAAACTGGTTCGATTAGAAGCACGCCCCGAAGGACGCGCCTTTTCAGTTTAGCGAGTTTCAATTCCAAACTGGTTCGATTAGAAGATGATGAAGCACGTTTGGTGCATGCGATCCGGATCGAGTTTCAATTCCAAACTGGTTCGATTAGAAGGGAGTGGGTAAGTCTCGGAGATGTGACCGAAACCTTTACGTTTCAATTCCAAACTGGTTCGATTAGAAGTCTTTATACGACGCGAGAATCAACTGATACAGTTGTTTCAATTCCAAACTGGTTCGATTAGAAGCTGTAAAGTTTTTGCAGACAGCAGGGCGTATACAGGTTTCAATTCCAAACTGGTTCGATTAGAAGTAACATCCAAAAATGTGGCAGAGCGGGGAGGGTAGATTTTGTTTCAATTCCAAACTGGTTCGATTAGAAGACTTCCTTTGCCATCTACCCTAATACCTTTTGGATACTGTTTCAATTCCAAACTGGTTCGATTAGAAGTCGCGGGCGTGGTATCCGAATGCGAAAGACCAGAACGGGTTTCAATTCCAAACTGGTTCGATTAGAAGGGACTCGGAGA
This sequence comes from Candidatus Poribacteria bacterium, assembly GCA_022394775.1. Lineage (GTDB taxonomy): Bacteria > Poribacteria > WGA-4E > WGA-4E > WGA-3G > WGA-3G. The sequence continues at coordinate 32,140 of JAGFCB010000144.1, read as the reverse complement.
TGACATTTTAGGCATCTTCGAGAGGGATCAGTTTCAATTCCAAACTGGTTCGATTAGAAGGGTTATAAAGTTGTTAGGAACAACCTCCAAAATATTATGTTTCAATTCCAAACTGGTTCGATTAGAAGTTATAGGATATATCGCCAATTTTCAGAGGGTTAGACTACGTTTCAATTCCAAACTGGTTCGATTAGAAGGTGACAGTAGCGCTGCCCTCTCACTTAAATGCGAAAGTTTCAATTCCAAACTGGTTCGATTAGAAGAACAATTTTTTTGATACGATTCCTTGAATTTGATGAGTTTCAATTCCAAACTGGTTCGATTAGAAGCCAAGACTGAATACCCGGACTCTCAAATACGCGATGGTTTCAATTCCAAACTGGTTCGATTAGAAGGGTTCGGATTCAAGCTCCGGCTCTGATTCGGGTTCGTTTCAATTCCAAACTGGTTCGATTAGAAGACACTCAAAAAAAATCTCAACCGCACCGCGCAGCAAAAAGCGTTTCAATTCCAAACTGGTTCGATTAGAAGACTTCACCGAGAGTTCTATCGAGTCGGTGCCTATATCTTCGTTTCAATTCCAAACTGGTTCGATTAGAAGGCGAGGATTGCGAAAAAGGGGCATGCCAGAACTGGTTTCAATTCCAAACTGGTTCGATTAGAAGCAACGTACGCGCCGTGAATACGTATAAAATAATGAGTTTCAATTCCAAACTGGTTCGATTAGAAGTGAGGTTGCTACCACCACCAACATCATACAGAAAACTGTTTCAATTCCAAACTGGTTCGATTAGAAGGAAAACTTTGAAGCGTTCCAAACGGCAGTCTCTGAAGTTTCAATTCCAAACTGGTTCGATTAGAAGTACGCGAAGACCGACTACGACTTGTCAGAGGATTACAAGTTTCAATTCCAAACTGGTTCGATTAGAAGGCGCGCAAGCAGTTGGCGTATGACTTGAATGAATTAGGGGTTTCAATTCCAAACTGGTTCGATTAGAAGAAAAAGATCAACGAGATCATCAAGAACACGCCGAACCTCAGTTTCAATTCCAAACTGGTTCGATTAGAAGCGAAACACTTGAAGATCCGTTGAAACGTCGGGGCAGGTTTCAATTCCAAACTGGTTCGATTAGAAGTTTTTGGCGAAGGTGGCAACCCCGCACACCTCGTTTTCGTGTTTCAATTCCAAACTGGTTCGATTAGAAGCCACATATTCTGCACTCGGTGTTTCCGGGTTAGCGATGTTTCAATTCCAAACTGGTTCGATTAGAAGTCGCGGAGATATTGAGTAATCCGTCGGGTCAAAACCAGTGTTTCAATTCCAAACTGGTTCGATTAGAAGTGCGTCCAACGTCTAAAGACTTAGCAGGTCACGCGCGTTTCAATTCCAAACTGGTTCGATTAGAAGAATAATGATTTCCTCTGTGAAAGCCCCATGTTCTCCGGTTTCAATTCCAAACTGGTTCGATTAGAAGTATGGATACGGTCTCGATAGTTTGCTTCGACAGCTTGGTTTCAATTCCAAACTGGTTCGATTAGAAGTTTGATGTGCGCTAACCTTTGTGTGTCAGAGAGTTGGTTTCAATTCCAAACTGGTTCGATTAGAAGTGCAAGCTCAGAGAGAGAAATGTGCTGCCAAGCATCGTTTCAATTCCAAACTGGTTCGATTAGAAGCAGATAACACGCAAACGATTGCGCAACTTCTGAATGAGTTTCAATTCCAAACTGGTTCGATTAGAAGCTACAAATACGCCGGAATGCCGCTGACATTAGTAGGTTTCAATTCCAAACTGGTTCGATTAGAAGTCCGATCAACGACCTGACAGGTGATCCGCAGAAGTATGTTTCAATTCCAAACTGGTTCGATTAAAAGGCTTTACAAAATCTATAAACTTATTATACAAAACCCTGATAAAACGTGTCAATTCATTTCTTGGATTTATTGTTTTTAGTGTTGATTTGCCGTCAACCGCCGGTTGTGCAATTTCCCTGGGAGGTTGACGGCACTTGACAGTCCGTGGGTTTCGCCCCCTTTTTTGCTCAAAACGACAGATACATGACATCTGAAAAACACCGTTTCGTAGCGGTTGACGGCAGATGCTGCATATTCAGGGGTCGATTAAAACTCAGCCGACTTACGCACAGTGCCCAAAAATCAGTGCGAGACAGAAAATCAGCCCGATCTTGCCACGCGGGGCGGGGTTCTCTAAGACTGTTGATTCTGAGGTGAGCCACCTCTGGAGTGTTCTCAGCATTTTCAATATCCCTTCCATAAGCCGGTTTTGGTGATTTTCTAACTCCCAAAACTACTTATTGCGTAAAAAAACTCTTTACAGTATACTCTCATTCATTTTTGATGTAAAGGCGGGGTTTTACACCCCGCCGACCGCCTTATTCTTCTTCGGTAATGGCGGTTTGTGCGCAGTCAATCAAGATGCTCAGCACATCACGCACTGTGACCTCCCACGTATCGCCTTCGTCTGGATAGAACACCTCCCAGACAGCGACACTCAGATCATCCCTTTTTTCGGAATTTTCGACGTGCCCGACATGATACATGAGGCTATCGAGGAAACTTTTCAATGCCGGCAGATTCAGATCATCGAGGGATGTGTCGGCTTCCGCTTCAGCATTGGGGTCTCCCCCCTCAGACTTCCGCTTGTCTCTCAAGAGGTTTCGCAGACAGTGCGCAAACGGATACGATTGGCTTTTCATCAGATCCGTCACGTCCCCGATCTCTTCCGCGGTAACGGGCCCCGTCCGATCCGAGTCGCGATAGTCCCGCAAGGCATCAAAGAGTTCTGCCTCCGTAGACGCTTGGATCAAGTCGTTCTCTTTGTAGCCAGATTCGGCGTACTTCGCTTTCCATTTCGGCAACCGCTTATTGAACGCCTCCCAAAGTGCCGCCATGTCGGGTTCAGTGGTTTCTGGTTCTGGTTCTGGTGCTGGTGCTGGTGCTTCCTCCGCTTTCGCCTTGTTCTTGGCAATGAGCTGCTGAATCCATTCCTGCCTTTCCCAATGGAGAATGTCGAAGGCATAGGTGCTGATCGCCTGAAGCTCCGCCTCAAGGGTTTCCAGCGACACATCGGATGCAAGCGTTTTCTCCAAGCAAATATTGAATGTCTGCCCCTTGATGCGTCGCATCCCAGACTCAAAGACATCGCGACAATACGCGTGCTCTTCGCACGTGGCAAAGCCTTTCTCCAACTCATCCAGCTCGGTGTAGGTGGTCAGGTCGTTATCCGCAGTCCCCAGCCAATCCTGCGCGGCTTGACTACGCTTATCCCACATCGACTTGATGAGCTGCTTCTTTTTCTTCAGCAGTTTGTTTGCCTCGCGTGCTTCAGCGGTTTGTGTGGGCTTCTCGGTAGGTTCCGCCATCTTATCCAGCATTTCTTGAATCCACGCTGCGGGTTGCGTGATCTCGGTGTGCAATAGGTTGTACCGCGCTTCCCAGACCGCGGGCATGTCGGTCTCATCAAGATCAGGAAATTCGGTGACACCCCAATTGTGCTTATCGGACGCAGCGGCAATAAAATCGTCGGTGTCCCAATCGGGTGCCACTTCATCAAGCGCGTCAAACATCCGATGCTCAGCGTCTAATGCGCGTTTGCGTTTTTCGGCAAGGTCTTCCGCATCGTCCCACAAATCTTTGCCATCCAACAGTTTGCGGATAAGATGCTGAAGGATGTTGGTTTCCGTTGTGGTCAGCAGATACAGCAGTTGCTTGAGCACCTTGACATCCGTTTCGGTATCGCTCGGCAAGCCCTCCCAGCGCAGTGTTGCCTTTATCAGCATCGACTTGGAAGCATGCCCAACACCCTCGCGTTCTTTTTTCCATTCAGAAATCGCGGGGGTGATCTGCTCCCAGAGCGATTTGATCGTTTCCTCGGTGATGACTTCGGTCGCGGACTTCTCGCCCTTGATCACTTCCTCTGACCGTCCTGCCTTCTCAACAGCAACGGCATTAGAGATTGTTCGTTGCGAAGCTCCTGCCTCTGCAGCAAGTTCTGCTTGCGTTTTCAAGTCGCAATTTTGCGACTTGCCCCGATCGCCACCATGCCCAAATCGTTCATTAAAAGAGACAACGATCTGCGCACGCTGTCCGGGGGTCAAGTGCCTGCGTTCAATGTTGCGTGCCATCACAAACGCTGCGGGATTGCCTTCGTCCTTCTCCTTCCACTGCTGAAATGTCAGTTTCCGCAGAAGATTGAGTTCTTTGGCTGCCCGGTACCGGTGCCAACCGTCTAACACCTCTGCGTCGATCATGCGGATGATCGGGTCTTTGAACCCTTCCGTCTCGACAGATTTCAACAAGTTCTGAAAGTCCTCTTCGGGCATATCCATAAAGATCGCCGAGAGTTCGTGTCGTGTGAGCGCGCTGGAGTCGATAAAGGTGCGATTCACGGAGATTGTCGGTGGCACACAACACGTGGGCGGACGGTAGCGAGACCGATTGTACGTGTTCCACCGGTCGGGGTTGTGGTAGTCCTCGATCTCATACGTGGCGTACCCGTCGATCGAGACACTGTGCGCATCGTGGATCGTATTGGATTCGGGGTTACCGATCACGGATGATGTTGTGTCCTCAAAACGCGGCACTTCGCCGTCGTGATCGTGTCCTGCGTGGTATTTCTCAAACTTCTCTGCGAACTCACGCCGTGCATCGACAGACGGAAAACGCAGATTGATGTAGTGATGGTCAGAATGATAGATCCGACCGTATCTGTTCGCTGCCATCTAATAGCTCCTTTTATTCTTGATTTAGGTTTCGCGGTATGCTACGATAGCAACCGCAGAACCATGGAAGTAGGTTTTGCAGGGGCGCGCTCGGTTCGCGCCCCTAATACTTCATACGTCCTCGTTAAGTTGTTGGCAGTCGTGTTGCCAAGCCTCATCAAATGCCTGTGCTTCAGAATTGGATTCGATGGAGAGCGCGGTATCTCTGTAACCTTCAGGTTGCAGAGAATTATCTTCACCCCTTAACGCCGTCTGGCATTGGCAGCAGATGTCTGATACCCATCCGTCATCGTTTTCCACTGCCATGTCCTCGTCATCTATGCGGTAGAAGTCCCCGCAGTATCTACATTGCTGTACCATTGTATGTGGTGTTCGGGACGCGTCACCGCGCCCCGTCTCCATGAGTTATCAATCATTCGTTCTCGGTTTTGTTTTGAAACAGACTCATTTGTTGCGTGCCAGCAGGGGTTTCAAAGAGTTGCGGTTGTATGCCAATCCCGCCACATTCGGCAAGCATCTCTTTTAGACTTTCAAATTCCATACAACCGCCAAGCAGTTCTTTAGAAAAGACGCGATAGATGTCGCCGTCAATCTCGCCGTTAGCCAGGGCGTTCCCCACGGCATCCATGATTTGAAATTCGGTTACCATCATCTCAATAGGGACGCGTCACCGCGCCCCCGCCTCATCAAACGTTACTCCTCGATGTCGCTATTCATTGCCTGTCGATCGGCTTCATCATCCGGACAGAGCACCTCATTCTCAAGCGTATCAAACCGTCCGTCTTGGTACCATTCCCATATATCCTCGACAAGGATACCGAAATGGTGCGCTGTGTTCACGAGGGCGGTCTCGATAGATTTCCCGCTCTCGATATTGAACAGAAAAACAGCTTTCGCTCGCTTAACACGTCTGAAATCTATCATTTTATGCGTGTCCTTTTGTGGTTGTGGTGACATCATACCCACGCTTGGCGAGTTCGGCAATCAGATCCGAATCGGTTGCCCGATGCACCGGTGTCGCTTGTCGGGGAGCCGTGCCCGCAATAAGCACAGACATCAACTCCAACGCCTCGCGCACTTCGGCGTAGTTCACACCGAGATACTTCTGAGTGGTCGCGACATTCTTGTGTCCTAACATCTCTTGGACAACAAAAATATCGTTGGTCTGTGAATACAGCCGTTGCGCGAAGGATTTCCGCATCGAGTGCGTACCGAGCTTGCCGTTCAAGCCTGCTTTCGCAAACGCTGCCATGATCGCATCGCTACCGGCTTGGGTGGTCATGCGTTTCGGTGTCCCGTCTGTGTTCTTGACGCGTGAGACAAAGAGCGGTGCATCGGGGTTCACCTCGCCAAACGCTCCAAACTTTTCGATATGCCAAGCGATGATTTCCTCGACCGCCTGCCGACCGTCGGCATTCAACGGCACCGCACGCGCCACCTCGCCACCCTTAACAATCGCCTTGTCATAGAGTACGTCGGGGACAGGCTTGCCGTTCTGCCACACATCGTTAACCTTCAGCGATAAAAGTTCGTCGATCCGTCCGCCGATGCTCACGCCGATCATAAACAGCGCGCGGTTGCGTATGGCAAATGTGCCCTCAAAACTGTTCGCGACCGCCTGAATCTCGGCATTGTTAAGGGGTCTTGTGCCTTTCATAGAGTGTGTCCTCCATTTTGTATCATATATAGAATTGACTTTGGTGGGGCATTTCTGGTAGGATATTAAAATGCAACGCCGAAATCAACTCAGGTTTTTCGTTGCCGGAGGGTGTCTCACCACCCTCCACTTCTCATTATTTATCATTATACACCCGATTGCAATTACTTTCCAGTAAAAACGTGTCCTGACGCGTGTCCTTATTTCAGCGTGTCCTTATGGTGATAACGGTTATCACCTGCCATGCGTCCACTGAAATCATTTTACGAGACGGGGCTGGGTGTGTGAGTCGGGAGCGGTCGCCCGCTCCCGATCCTATCAGTCATCCAGATGCAGTTCAAAGCCTGTCTCGATGTAGAGTTTGGCAACACCACGGCGTTTCAATGCCTCCAGCGTGGTGTAGTAGTGTCCGTTGCCATCGGTGATGTAAGTCAAGTGTCCATTTTTACCTGATGCTGACCACTGTTCGCCTTCATCGTTGTTGAAGGTGACATACACATCAATGTGTTCAGGGGTCTCATCAAAGGTGATCGGTGTCGCCTCACCTTCGGTGCATTCGATACACTCCCCTTCCACGTGGCGGCGGGTGAGTTCTCGAACCCTGAAAAGACTCCGCGGCAAGTCTTTGAGTTCGGCGAAATGCTGTTGACATAAAATAAACGTGCCGATCTCCTGCTGCGCGAGTGTGTTGATGATGTTTACAAGAATCATTTCGATACCTCCATCGTATTGATTATTATGCCGCTTGTCCAGAGCGCGCCCCGAAGGACGCGCCCCGTCGGTTTATGCGACTATATCCAGCGTGAATACATAATCTAAAATGTCTCTGCTTAACACAGACGTGTCACCAAAGACGTTTCGATTGCCTTTATCTCGCTCATCGGTGTAGCGAATCGTAATATCTATCGGCTGGACTTCAAGGTGATTGTCGTAGTCTTTACACCACTGATTCAGTCTATCCGTCAACCGCATATACCCCGATTTGTGCGCGTGCCGGTCGTCAACAATCAGATAGTCGTAGCCCGTGTAGATGTCGCAGTAGTCAGGAAACATACGACGTAAAGCAAGTTCGAGAGGTGTCCCTCTTTTGTCAAATGTATTCCCGCGCTTTATATCGTCCGCGGTGACCTGCCCGCGATGTCCCTTGCGGGATGCTAAAATGCTGTTTACCATAAGATACCTCCTTCGTTGGGTGTTAGCGGTTGTGTCCGAGTGCTTCAAAATGGGGGTGTAGGTGTGGCAGTTGTTCAAGCCATGACTCACAGACCTGCCCCAACAGAATACGCCACGCCGATGACCGCCACATGCAATCGTTCTCGGCACGGTGAACCGTGTCCGGTAAAATATAACCGCGCCGTTTATTGCGGTCTGTGTCCGATTTCGCATCTACGCGGTTTTTCGTTGTCAGATGGACGCTTTTAATCAAGTTGTCTGTTGCTGCGTAATAAAGCGCGTCCCGCGCGTCATCGTCGAGCGACCGATAGAATTCTTGTCGCCCTGTTGTGTTCAGAGATTCAAAAAGATGTACCGCCCGCGGAAGTGTCATCGCTTCGGGTTTGATGGATACTTTCTGCATCGTATACCTCCGGTTTGCGTTTGTCGGTGGCAGCGCGACCCAGGCCGCGCTGAATTCTCAGATTACTTGCCCTGTATTGTCAGAAAAAGATAGTCGCGATCGGGCAACTCAATCGCGTATTCAAGCCGTGCTTTTTCGTGTCCTTGTTGCGTGTGAAGTTTCGGTTTCCACACCGCTTTCGCGTCTGGTGGCGGCGGCAATCCCAACCACGCCAGCGCAGCGGTCTTGAGTTCCTCTATTTCCTGCGGTGTGGCGGGTGCGTACCGGTGATGATCCACAACAATGTCGTCATCGGTGTTTCCCGTCTGCCGCGTGAAAAAGAATTCATAGATACACGGGTCGTACGCCGTGCTGAATGTTTGCATGGTGGCTCCTTTGTGTCCTTTCTACGATGGACAGCATTCACGAATCGCATAGAGATTATTGAGTGTGTCCTCTATGTCCGCTATCTGCCTGTTGATACGATTTGCCTGAGATTGCGTGTCCTGAGAATCCGCATCGCTCTGGCGAGGTCGGTTTAATAACTCGCGATACGCCTGCCTGAGTTCTTTCTCGCGTGCTATGAGGCAATCTATTGAATATTCAAAACGCTCTGCCATTGTAATACACAGGGAGAGTCGCCCCTCCCTGTCCTTGTTCGGTTACCGGTTCTCGCCTGTGAGATGACGAAAAACCGCGTCGCTTATCTCCTCGTGGTTACCATCGTGGATTGTCTGTAAAAGTGTCACGGCGTGTCCTTCGGCTTCAGCCATCAAGTCTGCGGTCGTCTCATCGTCATAGGTGACAACCTTGCCAAGTCCATCAGCGAGCCGTTTCGCTGTCTGCCGTAATGCCTTGAGTTTCTCGGTCGGTGTCAAAATTTCGTCTGTCATGCATCTTCTCCTTTGAATTCCATTTCAACAACACTTGCGAGTTTACGGCTTTCAAGTTCCGTCACTGCGGTTGTGCCGTTGGGCTTCCAGCCGATGTTACAGATTGTGCCTGTCCCGCGGCGTGTCGCTGCCAAAAAACGATGATAGCAGCCGTTACAGAGCGGGACATTCGCCTGCCACTTGTCTCGCGTCTGGTGTGCTGTAAAATTGATTTTACGCACCAATGCGGGACGGTTGCAGCGTTTCAAGATACAGGTGTTCGTTTCTGTCACAATAACTCCCTTACGCGTGTCCTTACGCGTGTCCTTGTTCAATTCTGCGGTCAATGCCTGCACCAGAACTTCTGGCACTTACGCCACGCCTCCAGCATTCACCGCGTCCTTTGTGGCATTTGGACGCGCCCTGTTCAGAAGTCACGCGATCACTATCATCGTGATGGCGTGCTTCTGAAGGCGCGCCCCGTTGGTGTATCCTATATATCAAACAAATCAACTTTCCGAGCCTCGCACTCAATATCGCGCTGCTTTGAAAGCCGTTTCGCGGTGCCTTCCGCTTCGGCGCGTGTCCCAAAAAATACCCGAACACTACTTAAAACTAACTCGTCGGTGTCCTTGTGATAAAACTTCCATAATGCGTTATCCGTGTTAGGGTCAGGAATTCTCAGATGCAATTGTCCGTTATTATTCATTGTTCATCTCCCGTGCGGGTTGTGCGCGCCCCATAAGAGACGCGCCCCGTTGGGTGTGTTAGTCGTTCTCGCGACCGCGCCGCACACATCGCCGCGCCCGTGTCCTGAGCCGTTCCGCACGCGCTCGGCGTGTCCTGTATAACTCATACCGCGCTAATAAAATACCTGTCGTGACCATAAATGCCACTGCTACGATTAAGTAAGTCAAAATAAATCTCCTTCGGTTGTGGACGCGCCCCATGAGAGACGCGCCCGTTGGTATTATTCAAAAAGCGAAAGTTGGTCGGGTGAGGTATCGCCAAAAAGTGTCAACTGCTTCGGTGATACGCCTTTCGGTGTTGCCTGTTGTGTCTCTGCTGGCAAGTCCGTTGCCTTCGGCAGTTCACAATTCTGTAAGATTTCCGATTCTGAAACCGTGATGGTGTCCTGCCCGATGCGTGCCGCGGAGTCTGCTGACAACTTCAGCGTTACGGCGTGTTGAAACGGATAAACGCTCGTGTCGGTCTCGGTCTCAATGCGCTCGCCTGATAGACACATAAAAGTATCTTCGCCTGTGTGGTCTGTGCCGTGAATAATCACATATTCCATTGCCGATAAATCCATTACTGATAAAAAGGGCGCGTTGCCGCGCCCTTACCTCATTGCGTCTAAATAAAACCTTCTTCCTTGAGACTCGCAAAGATACCATCGCCGATGATGATGTGGTCAAGGACTTTAATTCCGATGTTGTTGCCTGCCTCTATCAGCTGCTTCGTTGCCTTGATGTCCTCCTGTGAGGGTTGAGGGTCGCCTGACGGGTGATTGTGGCACAGAATGATAGAATTCGCGCTCTCCTGAATGGCGAACCTGAAAATCTCGCGCGGGTGGAACACCGAAGCGTTAAGCGTGCCTGTAAATACGGTTTCTTCGGCAATCAACTTGCCCCACTTCAAATCTTCGGCAATCTCGCCCGCCTTGCCTGTCGTGGTGACTCCGCCTTTGGTGTCCAACGCAAGCACAACAACAATTTCCTTCTGGAGGTAGCGAAGTTTTGACATCATCAAATCTGCAACATCGCTCGGAGAGGTGATTTTCGGTCGCTCGGCATGGAACCGCGCAAGTCGCTTGCCAAGTTCAAACGCTGCCGCGATTTTCTCTGAACGCTTTTCGGTCAACTTGCCAATCAATTGCAGCTGTTTCGGGGTGCTGTTCGCCATGCGTGCGAGGTTGTTTTCATAACTGACAAGCACGCTTTCAGCGAGTGCCAACGGCGCGCCTGATACCTTCGCAAACAATTCGGTGTCGCTCCAGTGTTCAACATCGCGCCGCTCGGCTTTGTTCCTGATGTTCGCGATAAACCGCTTTTCTGCGTCCCTGACTTCCTTCGCCCGTCGCGCTTCGGCTTCGGCTTCGGCTGTCCCGTCAAGTTCAGCGTTCACCTCATCAACGAACCACTTCGGCGCGATCGGCTTGATGGTCTGATGCGTGTAAATCGCACGCTCTAAGTCATCATACTCTATCAGTCCGTTGACGACTTCGCCATTCGTGCCACCGAAATGCACGTTCACGGTTTCATAGGATACGCCTTCATCGTCATCTATCTCGGTGTATCCCGAAAACTTGACAATCTGCACTTCGCGCTCCGCCTGCGTGTCAAAGAAAACATGTCCAATCTCAAAGTCGCCAACGCCCCCGTCAAAACGGCTTGCGTCTAATTCTATACGCATGATATAATATCCTTTGTCTTGTGTAAGACATATAATGGAGAGGCGCGGAATTTGAGTCCGCGCCTGTCCGTTTAAAGAACCGATTCAACAAAAGATTCATGGAATTCCATGCAGTCTTTTATACCGAGTTCGGCATCATAGAATTCTATCTCTACCACATCATCATAGACATCTTGCACAACGCCCGTGACTTGCAATCCGCCTTCGGTGGCTATCACTGCGTCACCGCTTTCAAAGCCCTTTTCCCGTGATGCGTTCATTGTGTCATCTCCGTAAGTTGCGCGATTCATACCTGCACTGGAACTTCCAGCACTTACGCCACGCCCCAAGTATTCATCGCTTATCTGTGGCATTTGACGCGCCCCGAAGGACGCGCCCGTTGTGTTATGCGTGCCAATGCACCCCCGTTGTTTCTTGAAAGTCATCGCTTATCTCCCCAACAATCGCCCGAAGCGTGCCGTTGGTGTCGTAAAGTTTATCAAATAAACCTTCTGGCGTTATCAGTGTAAGATATGAAATACGCCCACCGAAACGCCTTTTATACCGCGCGGCAACCCTCCGCCCAACAAGTGCAAGTTCCTGCTTTTCGCCGTTAATCGTCAATTCTACTTTCATGGTTCATCTCCGTTATTATCGTTGTGGACGCGCCCCGAAGGACGCGCCCCGTTCTGCCTGCTCTGCTATCGGATAACCAGTGCAGGTGTCTGAAAATGTATTGACGCAATGCCTAACTCGTCAAGGTTCGCATCGTTGACTGCATACGCCTTGCCATCAATCCGAATGTAGTTCAAGCGTCCTTTGTTGTTGGTTTGGACTTCAGCAACGCAGCAACTGCCATCTTCAAAATAGACATCCGCCGTGCATTCAAAAACCCAATTGCGTTTATACTTCATCGCTTGCCTCCTTCGGTCTGCATGATTCATGCAGTAAGTCGGTTAAGCCTAACGCTATGAACCGCTGGCATAAATCATCGTTAAGCATCGGGTCAATACCGATGATGGGTTGCCCCATCTTCTCATAATCGCTGTGCATCTCTCGCAGAAATGCGATGTATTCTTCGGCACTCTCGGCAGTGTTGCGATAAATATCGCCTTCGGTGTAGGATACCGTGATAAAGTCAAACGGGTTCGTCCAGATGCCAAAGTATGATGCATCTTGCGTTGTATCCACTTGAGCAAAGCCCTTACTCGCTGAGCATTCCCCCCAATCAAAATCGTATCGGTTGCCGTTATGTATAAAGTCGTGTTCGCGTTTCATTGTGAAACCTCCGTAAAAGTGAGGACGCGCCCCACTGGACGCGCCCCGTTGTGTGTTCCGTTCTATCGTTCTACCTTGTAGCCGTAATCAAAGAGTTCGGCAGATAGCCCCGCGCCTGCGAGACACGCAGGGATAAGTATCAGAAACTGCGTCCCGCTGATAGCATCACCGACAAACATCACAACCGATGCCAGAGCGATAACACCGAAGAAGCACATCATACCGAAGCCAAAGACCATGAAAAAGTTATGCATTGTGTATCTCCATAAAAAAGCGCGCCCCGAAGGACGCGCCAAAATTCAGTCACTGAATTAATTCAGTATTCAATTAGGGTATTACTAACGCCTCCCCGTGCCATTAAAGAAAAAAGCAGAAAAAACGGCAAACCTTGAGTGTGTCTAAGCCGCGTCCTGCTTTCTCTCGCGCATGGCAGTCGTTACGTTGTTTTGTGTGTGAATTTCCCAATTCAGGCGTGAATTGGGGTGTCTGGTGTCAGTATAGCATATCCCACGAAAAAAGTCAACTGAATTGTGGGTTTTGGGTGTGAACTTGTCAAAAGTTGCCTTTTAAGTAGTTCAAAACCACGATTTCAAAGGCTTTTCGCCCCAATTTCAGGCATATCCCAACGCCAACGCACGCGCACGCGACGCGAACGCCAGCGCGCATGGGGGATTTTTCGGCATCTCAGGCGAGGGGTATGGGGCAGCATCGCCCACCAACCCACACACCCCCCGCCACGGCGCGACTAATGATCCTTGGGCCCAATTTTAAAAAAAAAAAATAAAAAAGGAAGTGAAATTAAGGTTGGGAACTTATTGGAATTGTCGTTGGGAACTGATAGGAGGATGCGATAAAAACGGCTTGACTTTCTCTACTGTTTCCTACAAAATTGAGTCAAGAGTTCAGTCATAATATAGAGTTCAATCGTAATATAGAGAGTTCAGTCAAGAATAAGGAGAGCCGATCATTGCATGACACGCGTTTATACTCTCAACTCCCCACTTTTGTTGCCGAACCTTCGTGTCCGCTTTGTCAAAAGCCGATCACGACGGTATGCACCGACCCCCGTGGTGTTGAAATGCCACATTGCTGTTCGGTGTTCTGGATACCAAAATGGAAGTTTGTCAACGAGCATCTACAATTTCATCTCACCTTTTACGTGCCCGAGGGTATGGCTTCTGAAAAGAATATGAATCACGAAAACGAGATTAAAGAAGATTACACAGGCACTGTATCCGGTGCTTCCGAGTCCTATGAAGATACGCAAACAGACCCCCCTCATACCGACACGGAGATACCAGAGAATTCAGTAGAGAATTCAGTAGAAAATTCAGTAGAAAATTCAGGGGCATATAGCAGACAACCTGTGATCGGGACCGCTCCCGAACTCACAGTCAAAGCGCGGGTGATTGAATTTTTGGTACAGGTCAATGATCAACACGAGGCGCGCACCGCTGACATACTACAGGCGTTGGACATCGCACCCTCAACATTCAAATGGGCTTTGGATGAACTCATTAAGGAGGGGCAGGTTGAGAGGGTCGGTCATGGGCGGTATCGGCTAAAGCGACACAAATAGAATTCAGGTGCCCGCAAGTCTCTAACTCTTGGGCACCGGCGCGCTGCGCTCCTTTTCTAAGAGGCATAGCGTTCTTTGCGTTCTGCTTCAATCGTCTTCGGGAGTTTTTTGTCTCGGAATAACATTTTGCATCATCGCGCCACCGAATGGATCGGGTGGCGGTTTCCCATTGGTTTCAGTTTCAGATGGAGTTGTGGACTTTGTGGGTATCAGGTCGGGTAGTCCCGAAAACGGGGAGGTGCGTTCACGTGGCATTAAGCGTTCCACCTCTCTTGCCGCAGCCCCTAAGACTTTCAGGCGTTGTTCACATGTCAAGGTGCGGTCTTGGCGCATCATCTCAAGTTCAATCAAACGCATCAACGGGCTTGCGACAGGGGTACAATCCAAAAGATCCTTCAGCGATGCCTCGTTTTCTTTGATTTTATGGTACGAGGCGCGCCGCGTATCGCGCCGCATCCGCTGAAAACGGCTTTTTAAAATCTCAAATATCTCGGATTCTGTGAGGGTTTCGTGTTCGGCATAGGACGGAAAACTGTCTAAAAATGCCTGAACCGCATACCTATACGGCATCCCGATCGAAAGGATCTTCTCCGCAAATTCGAGTGCTTCACCTTCCAGGCGAGGCATTTCTAATTTGCCGCGGCGGTTGGATTCAGTTTTGGTTTCGTTTGACATAAAAAACTCCTTAAAACAAAAAAGACGAAGCCGTGCCGCTTGGCACAGTTCGCCTGTTAAGGTAGATAGACTACCGGATATTTAGATTGTTTCGCCTAATGTTAATAGTATCGCATAAACTTCAAATTTTGTCAAGAAAAGTATCATGCTATCACCCGGGATAGGATTCTCAGGCGGTACCCTTGTGTCGTTCCTATGCTTCTGTTTCGCTTGCCTCGCTCTTCAATTTGCGTTTGTTGAGTTCGGCATCGACCTGTTCCTGGGTCCAAATCGCTAAACCGCCGGGGACATTACATATCTTGCCTGAAATCATCTCGCTGGCATCACCCGCCGGCATCCGCCCTGTGTCTATCAGATGCAGACGTGCCTGCTGGTATTCAGAGGGTTGGCAGCCAACGGCTTTCATGATGGTTTTCTTCGGACGGGGTGTGCCGTCTGAGAGGAGCTGAAATATCGCATCGGCGAGTGCCGCGACATCGGCTTGGGTCATTTCTTGAGGGACCGGTGTCGGCTTCGGCGGTTTGGGTTTCGGTGTTTCCGATGGCTTTCGCTGCGGCTGCTGCGGTTTTGACGTGCCTTTACCCAAAGCCTGATTCCGAACGGGTTGATCGAGTTGTTCAGAGATGTCAGCGAGTTGGAAGAGTATCTCGTTCACGGCGCGTTCGAGCGTCCGCACACGCTTCTCTAAAGGATCTTCTATAGGGGGTTCTGGACGCTGAGCGAAGTCCGTCAGCGATCCTAACGCCTTCGATTGATTATGCTTCGGCAATGTTCGTCCTCCTTTGGTTTCTAAAAACCGTTGTCCTATTGGTCGGGATGCCTCTAAAATGCGTAGGTGCTTAGGTGTTTGGTAACCTCTTGACGGGTGAGACCGGTACGGTTGGCGATCTCGGTGATGTCAACACCGGAATTGAACAGTTGATAGACTTCGGCTGCGGCTGCGGGATCGGAAACCTCAGTGTCATGTTCCGCGGCTGGCAGGGCATTAGGTTTACCGTTTTCTGAACCGACAGTAACACACGGTGCTTTCGGGACTGATGGGGTGCTACCGGTGAGGTTGCGAACCTCGCCAAGCATCTCACCCCTGTGTTCGCAGAGATACGATAGCCACGCGTCGCCGTGCTGGATGGCGAAACGCGCCTGTTCTATTGTCATACGATCCAAACGATTTGTCAAGGGCATACCCGCGGGGATGTCCAACTCGGATTCAAACACCTTAGATGTCAAGGCTTTACACATCCGTTTTTGCCCCTTTTTCAGTGGTGAATGGAAAATAAACCTTCATAACTACTTAACACACGATAAAACCTTCTTTGCCTTGTTAAATACTCCTGCGTCATCTTTCTCCTGAACCGTACTCGGTCACTCCTGACGCATCCCCCTCTTCTCTTTGTAAAACAAATTTATATCGAGTCCGCTTGCGATTAACAATTCTTTTATAAAGTTCCTTTAAAGAGTTCCTTTAAAGGCATCACCGAGCGCGCGCAAACCCACTGAAACCGAGGGCTCCCAAACTACTGCAGATTCAGCCTGCACATTTCCCGATAAAAAGACACATTTCCTTATCGCATTGAAAATTCCTTAATTGCTTTGCACGGTTCACTCGGAATTTTTGATGAAAATTTCACAAAATTTTGGATAAATTTTGGATAAATTCCACGCCAGACCGGTGTCCGAGATCTCACCGCCCCAGCGTGCTACCTACTCTGTCGCGGCAGATGCCGCGCCACCCCCATTGACCGCCTTCTCAAACGCAGCCTTGTCTGTCCAGTGCTTCGACCCATCCTCATTAAGGTAATAGCCGAAAGATCGAGTGTCCGCAGACACATCCTTATCAGAACCCGGCTTCTTCCACCGCAACGCTTTCGCCGCCGCCATGACTTTACTCGAATTGTTCAGAAACTCCACACAGAAGCCGTAGCCGTCACGCAGCCACTTCACCGCCGTAACGAAATCCAACTTCGCCCGCATCTCTGAGACACCGGCTTCCATCTTCGCCTGCGCGATATGCCACTGTTCAAACCAGCTGCGTGCGTATGCCGTCCAGGGCAACTTGCCCGAAACCGTATAATCCGTCTTTGTTTCCAGAAACTCGATCCTGTTCAAAAAGTCCAGCGTACGTGTAACAGTCGTACGGAACTTGCCAATCAAATCGCTCCACTCTGTCGGGTGCTTCTCGTGCAGCTCACCCGTCGCGACGTGGCAATGAAACGCTGAGGCGATCGCGAAATGCCACGCTGAACACGGCGCATCGTTTTCAATCAGCAACCGCACGCCGTCGCGGTGTATCATCGCCACCCGCATATCGTTGAAGATCTCTACCGGCTCCGCCAATCGCTGCTTAGGACGCAGCAAAACCTTGCCCGTCAGCTTCATTTTCGAGATGTGTAACTTCATCAGCCCGATCTTGTTGACGGTGTTCTTAAAGGTGTAGACATCCGCCAACGCCACCCCAACACGCGATGCGAGCTCTGAAGGGCGTACCCGGTGTATAGAGCCAGTGTTAACGTGGTGATTGGAAATAAGATAGGCACTCAACTTCATAAACGCCTTGCCGAATTTGTGCTCACGCATCAACGCGTACTGCTTATCCGAGAAGCACAGCACATCAAGTGCCATCGGGAAAAGCGGCGCAGGGACCGTATCCGTATCCGTATCCGCCACACCTGAATCACCTGAATCCGGTGATGGGTCCGAAAAATCCCGTTCCTGTTGAATATCGGGATGGACTTGCTCATGATTTAAGGTTATTTTTGACATTCAAAGCTCCTTTCTAAAATTGCCAGATCATCTAAAAAATCCAAATGTTGATGCCGGTCAAAATAGACCAGCCACTCTGCATCCGTATCTTGCGCATGTTCACCTAAATTTGGGCGCACTTGAAAACCCATTAACTTTAGCTCTGCCTTCAAGGTGTTCCAGGCGTCCCAAAACTTGTCCGTCGGAAGGTTCCACAATAGGACCGAATCCTCAACAGGTTGCCAATTGTCAAACCAGAACGATTCCTTGAAAATAATAAGAACCTCCCAATCACTTGGATCAAATGGATCGGGTGGCTCGGGAATCTCTTCAACAAATTCTACTCCTAAAACTTCAAAGTCAGTCAGCTCAAAGGTCATACACCCTCCTTTGTTTCTCGGACTGCATACCATCCGGGGAATGCTTTGGAATTGGGAATATTTTGAAAAATAAACGCCCGCGTCAACGAGTGTATCGTCAACGCGGGCGTATTCTTCGATTTGTTTGTAGGGTGGTAGTAGTGCAAGTAGATTCTTGCTTTATCGGTGAACGCGCACGCACCGCAACACGCACACACTGCATATATGTGGAAGGTGTCGTTATCTGAAGCACAATTGCACATCGGAGTATGCTCTTCATGAAGCATAAAGTAACTCCCTATTCAAATAAGTTATAGGAAGCCGGTAGTGATAGTGTGGAAGGTTAGGTTCGGCTTCCAGCATGTTTATGAATTTGATTTTTCCGCTATGGGACCGGTGGACTGTGAATCCACCAGTCCGAGCGGTAACATACTGGAAAAGTTTTTGTCGGTGCGAGGAGATCAGCCTCATGTTGCACCAGAACAGGAAAAGAACCACGGGTAGGTTTTCCCTTGACATTAATAGCCGAACAAGCCAACAACCGAAAACATAGGAGGTTGACAGCAGAGTTAAGGCGAAGCATAATGTCGTAATTATTATACCCATCCCTTCGTGGTTTGTCAATAAAAATAGCAGGTCGTCAATACGATAAAAAGGCCATGAACAACCTATTGCGATCAAATCTACAGGATAAGAGGGTACACAATGTGCGCCCACCTATCGGGCAGAAATACATACTTTTTTAAAATCGTAGTTTCTAAAAATATCTAATTAGCGTTAAGTGTACCCCCAAAAAAGGAAAAAGTCAAACAATTTTTTCACAAACTCTTGAGAAAGAGAGGCGATTCGGATAACGGAACGTCTTCATTGGCGTTTTTTCTTTAATTTATTACGAGACGGAGTACGGTGGTCCGGTTTCTATGTATCTATGCGTCGCTTCGCGCACCCCTTTCGGTGTTGTGTCATATAATTGACAGTTGATGGCGACGGTTACGGGGAAATCCTTAAAAAGTTTTCCGTGAAGTGCCTGCGTTGCGCGTGCGTTGCCATGTGCGAGCGCGATTTGTTTGGGATTCGCTGCTTTGATCATCTTGATGAGTTGCCCCTGATCCGAGTGCGCCGAGAGATGAAACTTTTCCACGTTACAATTGACCTGAAGAGCGTCGCCGTTGGATAAAGTGAGGTAATCACCTTGCTGCATGGCTTGTAATTCTGCCCCGGGGCTTTCTGCGTCCTGATAGCCGGAGAGGAAGATGGCGTTTTTCGGGTGCCCCGCCAAAGCTCTGGCGTAATCCACAGATGCCCCGCCGACGAGCATACCGCTTGACGCAATGACACAATACGGCGTATCCATGCGCAGGAAGTGTTCACGTGCCCGCTCCCGAACCCGTCGTATGGGCGGGGTATAAAAAAGGTTAGGAGACCGTTCTGCCCAATGCTGAAATCTCTGGCTCGTGAAACAAATGTTTTCTTCGTAAACATCACAGATCTTATTCACTAAGCCATCGGTGAGGATAGGGAAGTCCGGAATAATTCCCGACTGCATATAGGAGAGCAGGATCATGATGATTTCTTGTGCGCGTCCGAGTGCGAAACTCGGAATAAGCACCTTTCCACCGGCTTGAATAATCGTTGTGACGGCTTCTACGAGCCTGCGTTCTTCCGTCTTTCGAGCGGGGTGATCCCCGTTGCCATACGTCGATTCACACCACATGAAATCAGGATTGATTCCTGAGAGGTTGTCTCCAATGCCGTCAACGATTCTTTGTCTAAAGGCGGAGACATCACCGGTATAGAGGAAGTTGCCTTCGGGCGTACGGAGTTCAATAGAGACGGCACCGAGTATATGTCCTGACGGGATGAACCGAAAAGCCCAGGTGTCCCCCCATTCGAGATCGATCCACGCGTCGGTATCGATGATCGTATACTTTTTCAGCTCCTCTAATACGCTCTTGAACTTGGCTGTCAAATAATCTCTACGGAGAGATAAATCCTCAGCACTGTATCTATCGTTGGGTATTTCTTTTATCGTGTGTCGTACTTCACGATGTATATTCGTTAACTGATGGGCAGAGAGTAACATGACGGTCGCCAAATCTGCCGTAGGTCCCGTCATGAAGATAGGTGTCTTTGGGTAACTCCGCTGAAGCGTGAGCAGCCCGCCAATGTGATCGGCGTGGGCATGCGATATGAAAACAGCATCAAGATCGTGGGCATGCCACTTGAGCCTCTGAAGGTCTGGATATGCGGTGTGCCCCCTTTGGTTGACTCGGATCCCGCAATCTATTAAGATATTGCGACCGGCGACTTGTATCAAGAGGCAGGAGGCACCGACTTCCCCGGCACCGCCAAGATAGATATACTTCATCGGGTGATTCTTCTCTGTATCGTTTTTTTTCGTATCGAAGCATAATTAGTATACAGATGAGTTAGCATGATGTCAAGCATGATGTCAATAAGGTCTTCGGATGCGGTAGAGGCAGAACATTTTGACTCAATAGGGAATGAAGGCTTGAGAACCTTTCGTCGCAGAGATGTCAAGCAATCGGTTCTTTGTTATGCTTCTCAAAGAGCAGGTTCAGTGAATCGGCGAGAAGTTCCAGGATAGTTGACTCGTTTTTCAAGTACCGCGGGGGTGATAGGCGTTTGCTGTCTGTCAGGGTCTTGCCGTTGAAGTGTCATCGGCGGGCTTGGCATATTTTCTTGGGATTCAGGCTTTTGGGCATAAACGCCACCTCTAAAAATATTTCTGTGTTTTTCTACTGTTATATCATTATTTTGAAAAAAAATGCTTGACCCAACGTGTGTTTTTGCGATAATGTGTCTGACGTTGATTTTTCGCCTGCTCTGCACCTTTGCTATGTATGTGAGGATCGCGTCGGGGCAGCGTCCTCTTTTTAGATGTGCGCCGCTGGTGTGTAAGAGACACCGAGCGACGCGTCGCACTGCCATACTGTGACTATAGCAGCGCTGGTCTCTATCATAGCAGCCAACGGCGTTTGTGTGCTGTAAGAATAGAGACCAGCCCCATAAGGGACGGATTGCCTGACCCTTGCTTTTCTTTGTTGCGTCTCGGCAATACCCCCCAAAAATTGAATTCAACCCAACACTTAGGAGATACAAAGATGAAACTCTTTTTTCAGAAGCTAAAACGGGAGTATAAATGGTATCTAATCGTCGCACTTTTTGTGATGCTTTTGAGAAGTTTTTTAGTGCGCGGTTTTCCCACAGATTCTCTGCTGAGTTTATTTGTGGTCATTGTATTCCGGACAGTTATTTCTGCTTTCGTAGCGTTTCTCGTTTACAGCTTCTTCTTTTCCATTGAAGGCATGTTTAAATGGACAAAAGGCAAATTAAAGCGTGTTTCATGTCTCTTCTTAATGATATTCCTCTGTTTATCAATGTTGTTTACGCCAGATGTTGCTGAAGCGAAAGATCAGAGATGGCAGGCAGCGAAAGAAGCGATAAAAAAGGGAGCGAAAGCACTTGCTCTTGGATGGGCAGTTGATGAGTTCTTTGATCGTGTAGATGACATTGAAGATGAGTTAACATCGATGTCTCATTATGCAGTGGATGCGGTCGTGGATTTCTTTACGAAGCGGACCTGTAGTGATTGTGGTGTCACTTATGATGTGACTTTAGAGACGATTAACAATGGTGGCTATCATCCAAATTGTATTGCGAGGTCTCCTTGACGCTCTCGGAAGTCTGCGAGACAATTCAGTTTCCGCCGGTGTGTTTTCCCAGCACCCGGCGGAAACCCCTTTTAATCTGAACCCGGATCTGGTAAAATCGCCGCAAAACTCTCATTGACAGCAAACAGCATTGTTGCTTTAAGGCAATACCCCCAAAACGTTGAATTCAACCCGACACAGAGGTGTGTCGGAAACCATAAAGGAGTCAAGTGATGTTTTTTGCAAAGTTCAAGAGTCAGATGTTGTTTTGGTGTCTATTTGCCGCAGGCTCAATGATTCATCGATTTATTGAGAATTTTTCAAATTTCGATGTTCTTCGCCTTTTAATCAATGTGGGTATGATGTTTACTGTTGCGTTTATTATGTATGCCGTGAGCTATCCCTTTATATCCCTTTTTAATAGGCTGAAGACATCAAGAATTAAGCAGTCAAATTAATTCTGAATTAATTAGGCAATCGGTTCCTTTTTATGCTTCTCAAAGAGCAGGTTCAGGGACTCCGCGAGGAGTTTTTGAATCGTCGAGTCGGTTTCGAGACAGATGACTTTTAGCTGGTGATGCACATCCTTGTCAAAATGCCCGGAGATGAGTTTCTTGCCCTGTCGCGACGGACGACGGGAGGACGGCTCAACGGGTGCTGGGTCAACGGATTTGGGGGTATCACTCCCCGGTGGCTGTCCTTCTTTCTGTAAGGCTGCTTTTAAGTCGTTCTTTGCTGGGTTCATACGATACCTCCGTTTGGAATGCCGATAGACGGGACATGAATATCGGGTGTCGATCGGACTTGCGTTGTGAGTTGCTCTTCAAGATATGTATAGAGCGTCTGAATTTCGGCGGCTGCTTTGGATTTCGGATCGAACTCTTCAGCGGTTTTTCCGTCCACAACGGCGTGTGAAAAGAGGATCCGTCGTCCAACGGTACAGGGTGCGATCTGGATATTGTAATCTGCAACGACCTCTTTTGCCTGCTTGAGCATACTGCTACGAGCTGGGACAGCATTAAACACAAGATGCGTCGGTACGTTTTCCTTGCGTGTGCGATAGACCGTCTCCTCGATGGCATGGATGTCAAAAAGTGCTGGACGACACGGGATGAGTGCGAGATCGGCGACTTTCGCAGCATCGGTGATGGGTGATTCGAGCTGCGGCGGCGTATCAAGAACGACAAACGTAACGCCGTTTGCTTCGGCTTTATCGATCACGTGTCGCAAACGTGTCGCGTGTGCCGAGATGACCACGGGCGCATCATCGGTGCGTATATCGCTCCATTTTGATGCGCTCGCCTGTGGATCGAGATCCATGAGAACTGTGGTGTGTCCGGCGCGTGTCGCGGCGACGGCGAGATGAATAGCGATGGTCGTCTTACCGATCCCACCCTTCT
This sequence comes from Candidatus Poribacteria bacterium, assembly GCA_022394775.1. Lineage (GTDB taxonomy): Bacteria > Poribacteria > WGA-4E > WGA-4E > WGA-3G > WGA-3G. The sequence continues at coordinate 9,218 of JAGFCB010000144.1, read as the reverse complement.
GTCCAACGACGGCGACGATGGACATGTTCTTGACGGTTTTTTCCTTCATATAGTCCCTCCATTTGGGTATACGTGTATTCACATATAAGCGTATCCACATATACGGGTATAGGGGTATACCTTTATACACTTTGCTTTTGAGAAAAAAACGTTGTCAGCGAGATGGGGTTACAGGATTTTACGTGATGCACCGAAAAGACTGTTGACACGGTTCTCAAAGTCTTGTATCCTAAAGTCAATGCCGGTGATGCGGGCTTGACTTTGGGCATCCCACCTAAAGCCGCATCCCCTGTTGATAAACCGTCGAATGAATTAGCAAGTCTGAGAAATATATGACTTCTTCAGAAACGAGAAAAAGATGTTACAACTCGCATTTAAGGCATTGGCTCTTGTGCTGTGCTTGATGTTCTTATTTATGGTAATGATTCCACAAGCGCAAGCGGGCTGGTCTTGGTGGAAGTGTGCTCTTGGAATCGCCGCATGTGCCGCCGCATGGGCAGCCGCAGTAAAAATTTGTGCTGAGACAGCGGGCATCGGATGTGCCGCCGCGATTGGTTACGCGACGACGCTCTGTAACGAGGTCGATGAGAACTGCTAATAGGTCTGCGGATGTGACAGACGTTTGAAGCCAAACGGCAGAACTCTGGCGCATCCGCACTCACAGCAAAGCTCTATTTCAATAAAGACGACGAAAGGAGTAGAAGCTATGAAAGTTTTCTCAGGAGTCCTCTGCGTCGCGTTCTTTTTTCTCCCGATGCTCCCGACAACAGACGTTCACGCCGAAAATGATGCAGTGCGCTACTCCGAAAACCAGTTGCGCCTCGGTGTTCCAACACTCACTGTCATCGGTGTTACGTTCATCGGTCACGCGTTGACTCCGATAGGTAAATGGAAAGCTGAGATTCGGAAACTCACAGAGGAAGCGAACTTTCTCCAACGGTGGATGTTGCTCATCGATCATCCAGAAAGCCTTGAAAAATTGAACAAAGAACTCGTGCGTATCGAAAAAGAAAAGGCGGCGAAAAAGAAAAAACTCCGCCGACTTGAGCGGTGGACCTACCCGATTCTGACGGTGGTCGGGGCCGGCGCGATGGCACTCACCTTATTGTTGAGAAAGGATTGATCTGATGCCAAGAGATTTGACGCGTTTGCGTCTGTTGATAGACCGTTGCCTTCCGGGGCTGAATCGTTTGCTAACAGTTGTCCTTATCCTGACGATCATCGGTATCGGTGTCTTATGGGTCTTCGAGCGTGTCAGCAACACACCGCCCCCGGACTTCCAGGTTCCCAAAGCATTTTCCCCGCCGAGCGAAACCGCCGAGTCCCCTGAGTTGCCTCAAGGCGAACTTCTCACGGAGGCACTCAGGGATGTCTTTACGGCAGAAGAACTCGCTTCACCTGAAGGACAGAAACTCGTTGAAACGCTTCAGAGTCCGGCTTATGAAACGTTCATCGCCGGCGAGATCGGCAGCATCGGAGATTACTTCGACTTCTTTGAGGCGCAGGGTGTCAATGTTGATAAGGAAGAAATATTGGCACTTTTCAAAGCATCCGCACCCCTTGGCTCGGCGACGACACTTCAGCGGCAGATGCGTTCGGAGCTCTCCGTACTGTTCAGGGAACATTCCATTGAGGTCGGGACAAACGCGGGGTTAAATGTGCTGCGAGATGTCATCACTGAGTTTCTTTCCGATGACGCGCATCTGTCATGGATGATGACGCATTTTGATGGCGACTTTATGAAATTCGGTCAATGGGTGACCGAGGTCTTGCGCAACCCGACCCCCCCTGGTGAAGAAACGCCAACAGTTGTCGATTCCCGTCGGGTGCCGCGATCGAGACGCGATGTGACAGACACCGAGGGTGGCATGCCGTCTTTAGATGCCGCGGACATGGATGCAACACCGCACCGAGAATCGCCAGATGAAACGCGGACTGAAAACGACACCGTTAGTGATGTCAAACGCATAAATACATCCGTATCAGAAACACCCGAACTGCCCTCTGAAGAACGGCTCGGAATCGCACTGGGCGATCGGTTTTCACCCCAACGTTTCAATCGCGCGCTGCAAATACTGAATCAATATGGGCCTCAGGAAGGGCTTCGCAGACTCAAGAACACCGATCCAGAATTCGCAAAGCAGGTCGAACCGCTACTTCTAAAACGACAGGAGAACGATTAGATGGACAAACAGTATATTTTATACGGCATTCTGACGCTCCTCGGGATCGCATGTATCATAGGCGTTATTCATGACACCGCACCCCCACACACCGCACCCGCATCTCTGCGAGAAACGCACGCCGAAACGCTCACGTCCACAGAAGACACCGAAAAGAAACCGTGTGATTGCTGCGCCGACCGGATCGCACGCGTGCGAGAACAGATTCGCAAAGCACGCCAACGCCGACACGCATTGGAAACCGCAAAGTCGAAGGACGCGCCGTAATGCCATGGAATGTATCATCAAGTTTTTCTATGATTCGGAGAAAGGCGCAGAGACCCCGACGATAATGCATAAATAAGGGGGCGTGGCTATGAATACGTATCGGTGGCTACAGCAGAAAGTGTTACGGACAAAATATCGCAAATATGCGTTGCGGATTTCTCTGGTTGTCCATGTCATTATGATGATCGCCACGGTCTTTTTTATCAAGTCTGAGGTGCAAGAGTTAGAAGATGAATTCGAGGTAGAACTGATTAAGGCGGTACCGCGGCGGGTCGCCAAGAAGAAACCGACACCGATACCGAAGGTAGAAACCGAACCTGAACCCGAACCCCCGAAACCTGAGATGCCACAGATAACGCAGAACCGACCTGAACGCCGAAAGATGACTTCCGAAAAAGCGGTCACTGCTGTTCAACCCAAGCCATCTGTAGATGTTGCGAAGCTGCCGATCCGTACATCGCCGGGTGTTGAGATGCAACAACCGTCTGTCAAAAGATCAGAGGTTGACGCGCCGACGTTCTCAGAGACACCGGATGTTGCGACAGCTGCGGATTTACCGACATCTCCAGAATCTGTGCTGTCTCCGATCGGTGCGACAGAGGGGAGTCCTGAACACGGTCGGCAGAGAAAACGCAGTCATACCGGTGTCAGAAGCCCGTCAACAGGTGCGGGTGAAGGTGTCCGAAAGGCGGCTCAAACAGGTGCTCGAAAGACAACAGGAAAGACGATAGGGACGATAGGCAAGAAAAAGGGGAGTGGCACCGGTGGCAGTAGCGACGGCAGCGCGACCTTTAGCAGTATCATCGGTGATCTCACAGATGATATTATCGCCAGTAGTGGTGGCAACCCCATAGATGTTGTTTTTGTTGTGGACGCTTCTGGGAGTATGCAGGATAACATCAACGCTGTCGCCGAACATCTTGGGCAAATGGTCGATGCCTACACAGCGGCGGAAATAGAGTATCAACTCGGTCTGACACATTTCAACGCGACGCAACCCTCGCAAAGAACCCAAGAAAATAAGATCCAGGTCTTCCAACTCGCGCAGGACTTGTCCATCTACAAACGCAGGCTCTATGAGATCGTGCCGACGGGCGATGAAAACGCCTTAGATGCGCTCTCTGAAACGGTCGGGCAGCTGCGGTTTAGAACGCATACGATCAAACACCTCATCCTCGTGACAGATGAGCCGTTTACGAGTCTACAAGGACACACCGTTGAGAGCATCATCAAACTTTGTCAAAGCAACGAACTCTTTGTGCATGTGCTCGGGCTGGCGGTGCCAGAACACAGACAGATCGCCTCCGAAACCGGTGGGAGTTGGCACGCCGTCCCCGAAGACCCGATGCAACAAAGAACACAGGCATCACAATCGCGCCCCGTAGACGCACAGGCGATCGGTGACCTCATCCTCGCCGACGGTGCGAATAGCCCTGTAGACGTTATCTTCTTTATTGACTCCTCTAAAAGTATGACAGATAAAATGCCTTACCTCACACAGCAGATAGACCTATGGATACGCAACTGGGATCACGCTATCATTGACTACAGGATCGGCGTTGTCCGCTTCCGTGCCAAGCAGAGCGTCAATATCGTCAATGTCTTCAAACCGCCGCAAACCCAAGCACAGATACACAAGATATTACAGCTGCCCTGTCAAGATGATGAGAACCTCCTTCACGCTGTCGTTGAGGGGGAGCGACGGCTGACGCGACGCCCGAATGTCAAAACACATTTCATTTTCATGACCGATGAACCCGGCAACCCCAAGGCACCCATCGCCGGCACGATCGGATTACTCTCGGAGCTCCCCGTCGTCGTCTCGGTCATCGGTGCGAGCGATCCCTTTCAACAACAAGTCGCGTCACAGACCGGCGGTGTGTATGTCCGAATGCCGAATGCATACACCCGCAGCACGTCTTATGAATAAAACTGCGATCGCGACCGCTGCTGAAGTTGCAGAGATAAGATACCATAAACTTGACAAAAAGATAAAACATCATATAATATTTGTGACCGAAAAGATAATGGGTCACGTTCGGGTAATTTTTTCATCACCGTATGAAGTCGCACCGGAGATAATAGCAGTATCTCCAGCGCGGAACACTGGCATTAGCAGAGTAATGACAGCACTCTTTTCTATTCTATCACAACCGCGTTTCAGCGTGTGAGAAAAATGGAAAGTAGCACCCTATAGGCAAGGTAAAACCGTATACCTTTCGCTTCTCTTACCTCCAGACGTTTTCCGTCTCCCCTATAGCCTGTCATTTTTCTATCGACACTAAAAGAGGCATCTGGATGCTCTACCGCATGTCTTTGCTGCGGTCTTGCGTTTTTTGAATCCACATGCGATTTCGCGTATGGATCCGAAACTTTGAGAACCGTCGTTCGCATTGAGTGAGATGAAACATTGTGGATATGTATGTTTTTGCTCATAGAGTTTAGGAGGCGTTCCGATGAACAGTAGCTTTGTATCGCAAGGCGATTCGGATGGACGACATTATACAATATGGACGGGATCTATTCAGAGTCTGCGAAAGAAGATACCTCATTTCACACAGGAAGTATTTAAGATTGAAAAAGGCATCAACAAATACATGGATTGCATCGTCAGGGAGCCTCTACCTGATCTTCGCGAAGATATGGGAATCCATGAGATTAGAGAGGAAGTTGGATACCCTGAAGCTGCCACTGGTGACCGTATCCCGATTGCAGCGGTTCGCAACAGTTATGGACTCGTATCACATCAGAAAATGCTTGACGATGTCTTAGGCGAATTGGAGGTCCTGCGCCCAGACGTAAGGAACACTGATCTTCAAGACCTTCAGGCAACAATGAAGCTTTCTATCTACGGGGCACGGATCTATATCGAATTCCTTCTGCCGGACTACAGAAAAGAGCCTTATACCCTCAAAGTAACTTGCCGCAATTCGGTAGACACAAAGGACGCGCTGACGATAAACCTATTTTTGCATCGTGCGGATAGTGCGGACTTATTCAAACCCGACATTCCTTTCCATGGTTTCCATCATGTTCACACGAACGAACTCCGTGATGATGCCATCCGGAATTTTATGTTTAATGCAGTTCATAGATTTTTATACACGACCTGGAAAACGGATGAAGTCAATTATGATGACTTATTGATAATCATAGATAAAACCCGAAACATATCGCCTAAGCAGGGTGCCACGATAATAGGTAGACTTGGCCCTAAAAAAAAGACGGTAAACATCTACCGTTTCCTGGAAATACTATCCGAGTTGACGCTCACGGGGAGTGATATATTCAGAAATCAAGAACGAAAACTGACAATGTTAGCAATACTGACAGGCGAGTTGCGTAAGCTGACACAAGAAGGCGAAACACAACAATATTAGGGACGATAGGGACGCAGTCGGTCAATAGCGATCTCTTTAACCGGTGTGCCACAGCCTTTTGAGGTCGCTCATGTAGCAAGTCAAATCTATAAATGGGATATGTGTATATCTTGTCGAAAACTGAACCATCTTTTGGAAATCTTTGAGGGGGTATTCTATGCGAATTTTCAGCGTGGTGATCCTATGGGTCGGCGTAATTTTTTTGCCTGTATCACACGCAAGTTTTTATGAACTGAAAAAATACAGGTCTTCGGTTGGGCTTACATTTTCACAACTTGAACAGGAAATGCCTTACAACTTATGGAATGTTACGACACGGAGTTTAGGCTTACGCATCGACTATGGATATGCTGACGATATTAAATTGTATTTTATTCCGGGTTTATCATTTACAGATACAGGCGGGGAGGATATTCCGCCCTCTCCTACGGCTGGGGCTGGTGTTTTACACTTTGGTCGGGTTTCAGGAACGAAACTTGAATACTATATAGGCGGTGCTGGCAGTGTAGCCTATCAACAAATTAGACCGATCCATTTTATTGGTATGCAACTTGGTGGCTATATTGGACTCTTAGCACGCTTGGGTACAGATAGCACACTGAAACTTGTTCCATTTTGCGGTGTACATTACAACCATGCGTGGATAAACGTATCAACGACATCTAAAACGCTATTGGACGATACGGATTATCTTTTCAACGGTAGTGCGGGTATTGAAGTGGAAATATCACCAAGTATGAGCGTCATGGTTGAATGGGCATTCTCGTTTGAAGAAACCGATTCTTTATTTGCACTTCAAGTTAATTTTCACTGATACCCCATTTGAAATGGGTCTTGCCAATTCGCAATCCCTTAAAAGTGTCAACATTGGGGGCGAAATCTATAAGTCAAAAAAAGGAGTAAAAAAATCTATGAGACACTTTCGTTTATATTTTATGCTTGGCACGCTAATCTTATCACTATTCATTTGTGGTATTGTTTCTGCGGATCCAGGAGAAGTTGATCAAAATGAGGGACACTACAATCAGCAAACAGGCGAGTACCATTACCACCGGCAAGTACCGCCACCTACCGAATATGGTGATTTGGCAATTCATGCGCAAGCGATTTCAGATGCTAAAATACACGCCGTTACAGATGCTAAAACGGATAATATTTGGTATGGTGCGGGCTTCTTGTTTGGTGTATTTGGTATTGGTGCTGCTTATGTCGTGACACCCTCGGTGCCTCCGATAAGGCTGCTCGGCAAAACACCTGAATATGTTGTTTTTTATACCGATGCCTATCAAGAAGCAATGAAAACAGAGCGTGTTGAACAAGCGACAACAGGTTGTATTATCTGGGGCGGTGTTGTGGCGGGTTATTACTTGTACACGACCGGGCGGTTATGATGAGTCCGTCGCCTGATGCCTGTGGGCAGTGCGTATTTCGGCTGCTTCTGTCTGTTTGCCTGTGGTTGCGATCCGCCAACCCCCAAAGAAGTGACATGGACGGTAAATTATACAACAAGCGGAGTGTCTGTCGGCTGCCCAAATCTGCCGTCAACCCCCATAAATGTGGTCTTTTCAGATGCGTCTATGAACACGAAAAACACGGAAAATACAGGCGAAACCCACGTCTCGTCAAGTGCCGTCAACCCCCCAGGGAAATTGCGCGACCGGGGATCGACGGCAAAACGCCTCGAAAAATAAATCCGAGAAAAAACCAATTGACACGGGCCATCAGAGTTCTGTATAATACCCTTATGGATTTTAGAGAGCCTTCTAATCGAACCAGTTTGGAATTGAAACAGACGCAGACGGACCCCAAGACATCGATGTAGACCTCTTCTAATCGAACCAGTTTGGAATTGAAACACGCTTTGGACACTCGTGGGACAGTTAGGTAAAACCTTCTAATCGAACCAGTTTGGAATTGAAACACGATCTCTAATTTCTTATCTCGTTCAAACAGTGTTCCCCTTCTAATCGAACCAGTTTGGAATTGAAACCCGATCGTCTCACACGTGATCTGCTCGCCGTTTACTTCTAATCGAACCAGTTTGGAATTGAAACTTTTTAGCAATTCGCAGTAAGCCGCCACCTTGTAGTGCTTCTAATCGAACCAGTTTGGAATTGAAACCTAAACATCGTCAGCATTGCCCCGGTATCGTCACCGGATCTTCTAATCGAACCAGTTTGGAATTGAAACTTCTACTGCTGCCCTTGCGAGTCGCTTTTCGGCTTTCTGCTTCTAATCGAACCAGTTTGGAATTGAAACCTTCAGGAAACAGACTTGCGGGAGTCTCTTGACCCACACTTCTAATCGAACCAGTTTGGAATTGAAACACACGCTTTACTACTGCGTAGTTATTCGCGTAACTACTTCTAATCGAACCAGTTTGGAATTGAAACGTGCTTCACATTCAAGTTTCTATAAACTTCCAAAATTCCCTTCTAATCGAACCAGTTTGGAATTGAAACACAGTAAACTCTAAATTGATGGAGATGGCGACGATTGCGAGTCCCATGGTAGAGGAAGCCTACCGCAACGGTGAAATTACAGTAGATGAAGCGAAAGCGTTCTTTTAAGCCGCAATAGGCTTAGAACTTGTCGTTTCAGAAGAATAGGAGTTAACAATGAAATACGTCAAATTTTTCGCACCTGCTCTCATTTTATTTTCACTGACCCTGCTCAAAGGTGGATGGGTTTATGCCGAAACGTCAGCGACAGAAAAAGACGCGCCCCCTGTGGAAAATGTGCAAGAGACGCAAACGACGATCGTGATCAACGGCAAAGAGATCCCCGTTGATCTGTCAAAAGCTTTAAATGTTGATGTCAATCAAAAACAGGGAACGGTTGTGGTCAATGGCAAGTCGTTCACCATAGATACCTCAAAAGGTGTGAATTTGCGATTGTCCGCAGATACCTCAAAAGGTGTGAATTTGCGATTGTCCGCAAAGCCCCATCCTGCCTCGAAACGAGCCGTACCACCATCGACGGCAGATACGCTGCCGCTGACGAAAGCACAACAACAACTCCGGGCATTCTTTGGCCCGATTTGGAAACGTCCGGTCGTCGGCAAATCGGAGAAAGGGCAGCAGGCGATTCAAGTGCCGGTTGTCAAGGAGAAGTCCAAGCAGAAGGAAAAACCGAAAAAAGGTAAGTTCAAACATAAGGAGAAGTACAAGGAGAAGAACAAGGCACCGTAGCCTGTGAATAATATAACACAGCAGCAACCATTACAGACAAAACAAGAAAACGGAAACGCGCCTCCGGTATCCCCAAGCGTTCCCTGAGACCCCTTACTTAAAACTTAAAAAGGGATCGTCACTTGAGTTGAAATGATGTCGGACGCGCGTTTCGTACTTCTGTTTTGTAAGGAGGAAAATAATTTCCTTACGACAAG
>JAGFCB010000316.1 GCA_022394775.1 Candidatus Poribacteria bacterium | reverse complement strand
GATGGGATTTTAAACTATTAAATCTGGTCACCGCTCCACTACGTTCTGCGGTGTTTTCCGGCAAATTTAAAAACCTATTTTAAATGCGAATCGGATTGATAGGTTTTTAGTTTTTAATTTAGGGGTCCTGGTCTGCCTTCCACTATGTTTCAGGCGGGCATTGAGGCAATTCACACGGGATAAGTTCCCTGAACCCTTTCGTATTTAACCAGAAACCATCGCGAAACATCGTGGAGCGATGCTCAGAGGACCATAGTTAAAAATATGAAGATTGGTTTACGTATTCCCGGTACAGCCCGTCAATTGCCGTTCGCAGATTTCTGCAAATGGTGTGTCGATAACGGGTTCGATGCCGTTGACATTGGAGAAGTTACCCCCGAAATTGTCCAAACCGCGAGAGATGCCGGTCTCGCTATCGGCTCCGCGGATCTGCCTGGTACCAGAGACCTGCTCAGTGCGAAAAAATCTAAACAGAAAGCGGGTGCTTCCGCTGCACAAGCCGCAATCGAAGCCGCTGCTGATAATGATGTTCACATCATGTTCTGCGTTTTTGTGCCGGAAGATGCCAGTCTCGGTAGGGCAAAAAACTTTGATATTTGGAAAGAGACCATTCCACCTATCGCTGAATTCGCTGCCGATAAAGGCGTAACGATCGCGGTAGAAGGATGGCCCGGTTCTGCGCCTGACTATCCTGCCCTTGGCTGCACACCAGAGATGTGGCGTGCGATGTTCGCTGAATGCGATTCTCCGGGATTGGGACTTAACTACGATCCGTCGCACCTTGTCAGAATCGGTATCGACTACCTACGCGCCCTGAACGAATTCGCATCTTATGTCAAACACGTTCACGGCAAAGATACCGCCTTTGACGAAGAAGCACTTTATCTCCACGGCAACTTAGGACCGAGTTTCCAAAGTCCGCGCGGCTTTGGGGAAGACTGGTGGCGTTATACGATTCCGGGTGACGGCATTGTGGATTGGCTGCGAGTCGTACAACGTTTAGAGGACGAAGAATTCGACGGTATTGTGAGCGTGGAACTTGAAGACTACCGCTACTGGCGTACGTGGGAAGCAGAATCTGACGGTTTGGTCCGTTCACGCGAATTCCTTGATGAGTTTGTCCGGTAATCCGTCTCACTTTTGCGCCCGCTCACACAGTCATCTACACAGCAGCGCAATCAAGGAGAAATACCATGAGCGAACTTCTTAATATTGGTATGGAGGCTTCGCCTGAGAAGTATCTCCCGCACTTAATCACAGAAGAAGAACGCACCCATTTTGAGGAACAAGGCTATCTATATATACCAAACGCACTCACGACAGAGATGCGCGAAGCACTGACACGTGCCGTAGATACCTTGTACGACAAAGCACTCGCTACAGGCAGAGCAAAGCCTGACTCCCACTGGGGTTGGTCGGATTTCTTAGGTACCGATGACGTGCTTTTAAATCTCGTTGACCTGCCGACGACGCTCCCTAAAGTGTGGGGTATCTTGGGATGGAATATCTACCTATACCACGCGCACATGCACGTTAAACCCCCTGCCGCTCCAGATGCCGAAGAAGGCGAAGGCTGGCTCGAATGGCACCAAGACAGCGGACGCGTCAACATCGAGATGGAGACCCATCCGCGTCCACGTCTGTCCTTGAAAGTGGCATATTTCCTCACAGATGTCTCTGAACCCGGTCGCGGTAACTTCTATATCCGTCCGGGGAGCCATCTGAAGTCAGATATGTCGGTGCCAGCGTCCGAAATTAGCCGTGATCCGCGTGAAGGCACCGCAGATGATGTTCCTGATGATGCGATGCCGGTCTGTGTGGAACCCGGAACCGCTGTTCTGTTCGATAGACGGCTCTGGCATTCGCGCAGCCCGAACCACTCCGAAATGACACGAAAAGCACTCTTTTACGGCTACGGCTACCGCTGGATCCGTCCGAAAGACGAGATGACGGTTGAACCGCTTTATGAACGCTGCGATCCGATTCGTCGGCAGCTGCTCGGTGCAGCGACCCGAAACAACGGACGCTACGTCCCTTCCGAAGATGATGTCCCGCTTCGGGGGTGGCTCATCGAAAACCTCGGTGATAATCCAGCTTATGCAATGGGACCGCGGCATGCTTAACTTCTAATTCCTTAGGGCGAGGTCGCGTGCCTCGCCCCACTCTCTCCTCCTACCGCCTCTTATGGCACTATCTTTCCTTGTCCAGCCACATAAAGATTGGTAAGATTCGGAAACCTTTTCAGCAAAACTTGACATTTCTCAATATTTAAGGTAATATACCCATATCTTTCATGTGATGGAGATGCTGAGAAAAAATTTAACTTTGCAATGTTATCCACAGATAGAAAACCGAGAGTCTACATTGAGACCACAATCATTAGTTATTTGGCTGCTCGCCTTAGCCGAGACGTAACAATAGCTAATCGTCAGCGGTTAACCCAGCAATTTTGGTATGAACATGCACATAGATTTGAATTAGTGATTTCTCCCACAGTCATTTCTGAAATTAATCGAGGTGATACAGAAGCTGCCCTGTCTCGATTCAACTTGGTATCAGATATAACCAGATTGCCAATGTCAGACGCAATTTCAAACCTTACGCAAAATCTATTAGATACCGGAGCTGTCCCGCGAAACGCTGAGACAGATGCAACGCATATAGCGATTGCAGCGGTACATAATATTGAATATCTTGCAACGTGGAACTATAAACATATAACGAATGTGCATAAACGGCAACATATCGAACAAGTCTGTAGAGACAACGATTTTCGATCCGCGATTATTTGCACACCTGCAGCGTTAATTGAGGTAAACTTATGAAACCCGACCCTATCCTCGAAGAATGCTACCGTATCAAAGAAGAGTATAATTCCCAATTCAAGGATGTGCAGGCACTCATTGAACACTTAAAAGAGGTCGAAGCAGAAGAAAGGCGGAAAGGTTGGAAGTACGCGCCCCCACCACAACACCTTGAATTCAGTGTAACCACCGAACACCTTGCATTTGTAATAGATCGAGCAGAAAAAGCAGACACGGATCCGCAAATCATTGCTTTGCTTAAGCGGCTCAAAACTGGACTGAAAACCTGCGATGCGACGAAGAACAACGCCAATGACAATTTGGGTGCAATGCTACAAACTGAAATCGCTCGCGTACTTATACAAGATTGGGCAATTGCAGCGATCCGATTTGCTCTTATCGAGGATAACGACTTGCAATCCGAGACTTCTTTAATTGCGGAAGAGGTTCGCCAGATTTTGACCGCTTGGCTACCCGATTTCAGATCCCTAAATTTCACGTTAGAACTCACAGACGCGATGCAAATCGTAACGGAACCTATTATCGGTTTTGATAAGCGGGAAGGACGGGAATATCTCGCAAGCGCGCATCTTGAAATAAGAATGAAGCGCGACGTAGAAATAGAAGGATTAACGGAACTTTTGAACCGTTTTAAGGGATAACGACTTTCGCGAGCGTGATTGGAAAATGGAAGGATAGAAGTTTCAGATGAGCGTCATCCACACAATATTGCTGGTAAAATACTTATGAAAACTATATCGTTTATTTGCATTTTGACTGCACTCACCCTATCCAGTGCGTTCGCCGCACCTGAATGGAAACCCTACGACGACTTTGAGGGAGATTTAGACGCAATCGACGAAACTCCCGGACAGATACCGGATCTCGGCACGAAATGGGTTCAATTTGTCCCTGAGAAACGTTTGGAGATGGGTATCAAAGATGGCACTTTCCAGATGAGAGTCAAAAGTCCCGGTGGTCGTGATCCGGGTTTCAAACTCGTTTTCGGATGGGAGCCGCGCGACATCCTCGGTATCCAGTTCACGGTGAAGGTCGCTGAACTTTCTGATGCCGGTGGATGGTTCGGGGTGCTATGTACCAATGAAGAACCGAACTGGAAAAATCCGAACTGGGTTTTCGGTATGTCGCCAAGCCATCAACATAACTGGGGACCGAAAGGTGTGTTCGGTTCTGGGTCCATTGGACAACTCGGCGGTTGGCAGGCGTTTTCTTATGAAGACATCCCCGAAAACACGAATATGCTCCGAACGCTCCGTTTGGAATGGAACGACGCGAAGCATGAGATGGCTGTCACCGTCGATCCGGGTGAAAAGACAGAATGGAAAAAAGAGGACATCCCCTCTAACGCCGACTTAGGCGAATTTCCGTGGTGGAGTATATACCTCACTGCCGACCAAGCGGTTGAAGTCGCTGTGGATGATGTTTTTGTAAAATCGGAGAGTTTGCCTTATTCTGTAGAAGCGCGCGGAAAATTGGCTTCGCGCTGGGGTGAGATCAAGTTGATGGATTAGTCACCCCTTCATTAACTGAAAAAGTTTCAGCAAGCGAAATATTGAGCCTTATTTCAAAAAAGTAAGTATCTGAGTACTATGGATCCGACCATTCCAAGCCCAGTAAAACTAACTGTAATAATAAACCCCCATACATGAACAGAGCGGGATTCACGTTCAGGATGTCTACACAGCCACCAGGATAATAGCGTCCATGCTGTTAAAGAAAATGAGATTGTTATTAAACAAATATGTAACGAAAGATAAGGTCGCACCGGTAGGAGTTTGAGTACAGCGATTAGTAAAATACATACCGTTGTTACCAGCGCAGATCCTACCGTTACCGCTTTCTGTTTCGTTGTCAAAAATCTGAAAGTCATCTATGTTCGTTCCTAAAAATTTGCGGGTTTCGGGTAAATAATAGCACTGAGGGTGGTATTCCGCTTTAACTGCGCTGAAATCCTGTATCCGTTAGAGGCATGATAACACATTTTGTCAAAAAACACAAACAAGTGTTTCTATAGGTGACTTGATTATTTGCAGATTTCTGGGTATAATTAGTACTGTCAATCTTAGGATAAAAACCATACAATTTCATAATGGAGGCAGAAGTGGCAAGAAAAAAAATCAGCGTTATTGGTGCAGGGAATGTCGGCGCAACAGCGGCGTTCCTGATCGCACAGAAACAACTCGGGGATGTCGTCATGATTGACATCGTGGAGGGAGTCCCGCAAGGTAAGGCATTGGATATGGCGCAAATGGGTCCCGTAGAACTCTTTGATGCCGCAGTTGACGGAGACCTGGACTACGCAGCAACCGCAGGTTCCGACTTGGTAATTATTACATCAGGATCCCCACGTAAACCGGGGATGACGCGCGAAGATCTGTTGCAAACGAACGCCAATATCGTCGGCAGCGTCACGGAAAACGTCGTGAAACACTCGCCAGACTGTATCATCATGATGCTCACCAACCCGTTGGACATCATGACCTACCACGCGTGGAAGGTCTCAGGGTTCCCGTCAAATCGGGTCGTTGGACAGGCGGGTGTGTTGGATTCAGCACGGTTCCGTTATTTTATCTCACTGGAACTCGGCGTATCCGTAGAAGACATCCACGCGCTCGTCCTCGGTGGACACGGCGATACGATGGTCCCGCTCCCGCGTTATACAACCGTCAACGGTATTCCTATTCCGCAACTCATACCGGCAGACCGTATCGAAGCGATGGCACAACGGACGCGTGACGGCGGTGCGGAGATCGTTAATCTTTTGAAAACGAGTGGCTATTATGCCGCGGGTGCCTCGTTGGCACAGATGGCAGAAGCCATCATTCTCGACAAGAAACGATTATTGCCCTGCTCCGCACACCTCACCGGTCAATACGGTATTGATGACCTCTATATCGGCGTTCCTATCAAACTCGGTGGAAACGGCATAGAAGAAATTCTCGAAATCGAACTCACTGAAGACGAACTCGGTTCCTTACAGCACTCCGCACAAACCTATCGGGAAGGGATTGCCTTGCTGGGATATTAGATAGCCTCGCAAGCCTATCTTGAGACACGATTGCGAAAAAGTGTTATCAAAAAGATTGTAACAAAATGAGGGTAGTGCATAATACGATTTGTGTTATGCGCCACCCTCTATTAACTTTCACGAGACTCAGTCTCTAATTCTGATCTTTTTTCTCGTCCTCGTCAACGACTTCGTATTCAGCATCAACGACATCGCTATCAGCGGCACCGGCGGCTGCCTCGTCCGCAGTCGCGGAAGGATCTCCCGGCGCGGCACCAGGATCCGCGCCCGCAGTCTGCTGATACATCAGCGCAGAGACTTCGTGCCAAACCTGCGTCAACTCATCCGTTGTAGATTGAATCTCAGCGTGGTTGTCCGCCTCTAATGCCTGCTTGACGCGCGCCACAGCAGCGTTGACCTTCTCTTTGGAAGCATCGTCTACCTTGTCACCGAATTCACCCAGATTTTTCTCCGTCTCGTAAACCAGAGAATCGGCACGGTTGCGAGCCTCAACTTGTTCGCGTTTCTGCTGATCCTCTTCCGCGTGTGCTTCAGCATCTTTCACCATCTGGTCGATCTCAGCTTCGCTAAGTCCAGAGGACGCAGTAATGGTAATCTTCTGCTCTTTGCCTGTTGCGGTATCTTTGGCGGACACGTTAAGGATACCGTTCGCGTCAATATCAAAAGTCACCTCAATCTGTGGCACGCCTCTCGGTGCTGGCGGTATCTCACTCAAACGGAAACGTCCGATGGTCTTATTGTAAACCGCCTGTTCCCGTTCGCCTTGAAGGACGTGGACATCGACCGATGTCTGATTGTTTTCAGCCGTCGTGAAGGTATTCGATTTCTTAGTAGGAATCGTTGTATTTCTATCGATTAATCGTGTGAACATTCCACCGAGTGTCTCAATCCCAAGCGAGAGTGGTGTGACATCTAACAATAGAATATCTTTGACCTCTTCATCACCAGCAAGGACACCGCCCTGAATAGCGGCACCGATAGCGACGACTTCATCTGGATTGACACCTTTATGCGGCTCTTTTCCGAAAAGTTGTTCCACCGCTTCCTGCACTTTAGGCATCCGTGTCTGCCCACCAACAAGGATAACTTCGTCAATGTCAGCGGGTTGCATCTCAGCATCAGCGAGTGCTTGCCGACACGGTTCCAGCGAACGCTGGACCAAGTTATCTGTAATCTGCTCCAACTTTGCGCGGGTAAGCGTCAAGTTAAGGTGCTTCGGACCGCTGGCATCAACGGTAACAAACGGCAGATTGATATCCGTCTGCAGTGTGGTGGAGAGTTCGCACTTTGCGATCTCTGCCGCCTCTTTCAAGCGTTGCAACGCCATCTGATCTTTGCGGAGGTCGATCCCTTGGCTGCTGAGGAATTCCTGCGCCATCCAGTCAATAATCACTTGATCGAAGTCGTCACCGCCGAGGTGTGTATCGCCGTTCGTGCTTTTCACCTCAAAAACACCATCTCCGATCTCCAGAATAGAGATGTCAAACGTACCGCCACCGAGGTCATAAACAGCAATCTTCTTGTCGCCTTCATTTTGTAACCCGTAGGCGAGCGATGCAGCAGTGGGTTCATTAATAATCCGCTCGACCTCTAACCCAGCGATTTTACCTGCATCCTGCGTCGCCTGGCGTTGGGAATCGTTAAAATAGGCCGGCACGGTGATAACTGCTTTCGTGACATCCTCACCGAGATATGCCTCAGCGGTCTCTTTCATTCTCCGTAAGACCATAGCGGAGATTTCGGGCGGCGAGTAATCTTTGCCATCAATATTTACAGCGATATCGCCATCTTTATCGGCTTTTAATTCATAGGGAACACGAGAAGCATCATCACCGATCTCACTATATTTTCGTCCCATAAATCTTTTAATCGAAAAAATTGTATTTTCAGGGTTCGTGGTGGCTTGTCTTTTGGCAACCAGCCCGACCGGACGTTCTCCTTCTTTGGTAAAAGCGACAACCGAGGGGGTCGTCCGATTCCCCTCCGCGTTTTCGATCACTTTAGCGTCGCCGCTCTCTAAAACAGCGACACATGAATTTGTTGTGCCTAAATCAATTCCAATGACTTTACTCATCCTTTATCTCTCCTCTGCGTAAATAATTTCAAAATCTTATAGTAGTGAAATTTATAATTATTGGGATACCGTTGACCGCTGTACTTCAAAATCAAGGGCGTGTCTGCTATAGCAGAATATACAACAACTATAGCGCGTTACCAGACAAACGGGCAATATGTTTTATTCGTTGCAATATCCGTGCCAATATTAATGGGTTGAAATCATCGAAATTCGCACTGAATGTCTGCCAAATTGGCACGGTGATAAAAATAACGGGACTTCACAAGTCAATTTGACGGACTGCGAACATCATATCTCTGTTTTAGGAGTCCCCATGTCGTCGGCAATTTGGCATCGGGATCAACCGCCAATATCTCTTCGATACCGCCTTGAATCTCTTTAATCTCATCTTGTGAAAGTCCACGGTTAAAGAGCGCGAAATCATCAATAATACCGTTATAGTAGCGATTGAGTGCCGGTGGCTCCTCAGTCCCGAGCATAAGCGGTGCATCAATCGGCACCAACTTATCGCCAGTCTTCGGGTAATTTATCAACACCTCACCATCAAGATAGATGGTCCAAAATTCTCCACTCTGGAACGAAATCGCAACATGCTGCCATTTATCTTTGACGACATCACGCGGGCTTTGTGCGGGGACATTCCGTCCACCGGTCAATTTCCATCCCATCCATATAAAACCGTCCGGATGGAGCAGCACCTCAAAAAATTCTTGCACATCCGGTCCTTTCGCCGCGATCAACTGCCACGTACCCGGACCCGCTTTCAGGGTAGGTTTAATCCAAGCGGCAATCGTAATGCCGTCGGTAAATTCAAATGCGTTAGAATGCTCTACCCGAACGATCCCATCCTTGCCACCAAAATTAACAGCCTTCCCGAATTTACCGTCGGTCCACGACGTATCCCCCTCTAATTTCCCATCCTGTTTGTTACCAGACAGATCCTTGACTGCCTTACCGGCTCCCTCTTCAAAAGCGAAATAGACGACTAAACCTTCCAATTCTGCGGCTGTACCAACACCTTGAAAATTCCCTATCAGATACACAGCGCACAAGCAGATTAAAAATTGACGCATGAGTGGCCTCCAGTCCTATAGGGGTCAGTTTGTTAAATGGGTTTGAGAATAAAAATGCGAGCCTGTTACGGCACGCGGCGCGTGCCTATTACCTTTAACATAACACGGGCGGATGCGAAGAACACCCGCCCTTTAAACACCAATGTACACCTCTAAGCGAACGGGAATGTGCCTTGATACCCACGAGGTCGAGAGACGTGCCAAACGCCTTCATACATCGGGGTTACTTGATAATGGCACACGACATTGCTCCGTTCCATATCGTCGCGCTCTTTCGCACCTTGATGGGGGATATGGTTGATGAACACCACACAATCGCCCGCTTTCGGATACAGAATAACGTGTTCTTGTGCTTCACACCACTCTTCAAATTTAGGACGATCTAATGGATAGAGATGTGGTGGTTCCGACAGGTGCCCACCTTTGATAAACTTAAGATGCCCTTCACCGGGGGCGTTATCCTGAAAATAGTACGTCGTGTTAATCCCAACGGGTGCCATCGCAAATGGATGCTCTTCAACATACCGTTGTTCTTGCCAGTAGCCGTAAAAATCCATGTGCCACTCTTGGAGGTAGGGACCTGGATTAATGTGTGCGCGTAGGCTCCGCAGCTGACACTGTTTCCCCATTAAACCCTCCAGGTAAGGACGAACACTCGGATGCCCAACAAGTGGCGCGTAAGTATCGGGTTCGCGGTCGAGCAAAGTATCAAACCACATGTTGCCGACAGCGTTCAAACCTTCTTCCCAACCCTGTTCCCGCGCATAGTTAACGCGCTGACGGATATTCTCCGTCTCTTCTGGTGACAATGCACCCTCTATTAAAACAAAACCTTCTTGCTGCAGTCGATTGAGTTGATCTCTCATGCCTGCCATAGTTTCATCTCCTTATGAAAATCCAGAGTTGTTGACAGTATTTTATATGCTTATATGATAGGTTCTAACTTTAATTGCCCGCGAAAAGCTTGACGAACAAACCCCACCCACTAATTCCGGCAAATGTAACAAGCACCGCTGCGGAAATCAAGGCACCGATGAACATGAACGGACGCGTCCGATACGCAGCAGGCAGCTTCGCGTTCAGATAGAGCGCCGCAAGCATCATCAATGCGATTGAAAAATTTGCCAAAATAAAGCCTGCGATCTGTGTTAAAATATCAAACGGAATGTTCAACCAGATGAGCACCATCGTTGTAAGAAAGATGTAGAGGCAAACCCATTTGCGAAGCGTCCCGTAGTTCCATTCGCGGTGGGGCCAGATCGCTCGAAAGAATTCTTGCATCACGCGGGCATAGATTTCTGGAAGTGCCTGTAGCGTTCCCCACAGTGCCACAACGATACAGATATAGTACACCCACACGAGCGACACGTGGATATTTTCCCAGACGCTTGCTTGATCAGTGAGCAGACTCCATCCTTCAAAAGTGCTCTCCATCCCATACAAGACAGCAGCGCCTGAGATCATAAACGCACCTGTCACAATGAACAGCACGATCGCCCCCATACCGATATCCCACCGTAAAGGTGCAAGGATTTTTCGGAGCTGGCTGACCTGCTCAGGGTGTTCAGGGAGATAATCAATTTTATCGCTGTTTTCGGCACGTTGGCGGATAGCATCAATGTTCTGATGAGAAGTCATGCCCCAGCGGTGCATGCTCACCCAATTGGCGTAGACAACGTATCCCATCACAGAACCGCCGACGTAGCCAAATGCTGTTGCCATTGTCAACAACGGATTCTCGACAGCATCCTTCGGTGCCCATTCAGGGAATTCAGGCAGATGCCCAAAACGGAGACTCCCAACCAATGCTTTGCCAAAGTCGGGACGCACCATCAATGTGCCGATAATCGTTCCAACAACGAGGATCGCACAGATAATGAGTTGCTGTTTCTCCAACTTTTCAAAAGAGATGCGCAAACCGAAAAGGAGTGCCAAAGTGATAAAACAGGATGTGATTAGGTTTTCCCAAACAGGCTGCGCGACACCAGACGGGAGCGTCTCTCTGAACAAAAAATGGAGCAAGGCACCACACGGTTTAGCAATTGGCACCCACGCTAAAGGTGCCCCGACCATTTCAAAAATGATAATCGCAATGAGGAGCCAGCCCCGCGGTCCGGGCAGCTTCGCCAGCCGATTCCCGATATATTCACCGCTAACAGCAGTATATCGCCCCAGCAGATAAGTGACGAAAATACCTTTCACGACGCAGCTGAGCAATACAAGCCAGAGCAAGTTATATTCAGCCCACGCGCCTGCGCGGACAACAACAATCGTTTCACCGGCACCTATGCTGACTGACGCAACAATCGCCGCAGGTCCAAACACAGCCGCAAGTGCCATAATTTTCTTAAGCGACCACGGCTCAGCGAACGGACCCGCGACGGGTGGGATGTCAACGTGTTCAGTATTTTCTTGGGTCTCTTCTGTCTGCATAACAGGTTCCCTAAGAACAGTGAGCGGACTTAGAAAAGCCCGCTCACTGCTACACGTTTTATGATTCCAACGGTTCCAAAGGTTTAGCGTTTCCAAAGACCGGCGTCGGTGCGTTGCCCGGTGCTGCCCATCGCGAAGCGTTCGCAATCACATGTCGAACGTTCTCATCGTAATAGATCGGGTACGTCTCATGTCCTGGACGGAAATAGAAAATCTTGCCGCGCCCACGATAATAACAGCAGCCACTACGGAACACCTCACCGCCGGGGAACCAACTGACAAAAACGAGTGTATCGGGTTCGGGAATATCAAACGGCTCGCCATACATTTCGGCGTGCTCAATTTCAAAGTATTCGCCCAAGCCTTCAACGATCGGGTGCCCGTGCTCAATCACCCAGAGACGTTCCTTCTCACCGGCTTCACGCCATTTAAGGCTACAGGAAGTACCCATCAAACGCGTAAAGGGTTTAGAATAGTGGGCAGAGTGGAGGACAATGAGTCCCATGCCATCCAAGACGCGTGCGCGAACTTTGTCGGCAATCGCATCTTCAACTGCGCCGTGTGCGGCGTGTCCCCACCAGATTAAGACATCCGTGCTTGAGAGCACATCGTCGGTTAAACCGTGTTCAGGTTCATCTAACGTCGCGCTCCGGACGTTAAAGCCGCCGGAGTCGTCCAAACCATCAGCGATAGCGGCGTGGATGCCTTTTGGATAGATACCGCGAATAGTCTCGTTTGTTTTCTCGTGCCTAAATTCATTCCAGACAGTAACCTGAATTGGTTGCGTCATAAATTTCTCCTTACTTGCCTAACAACAGAAATACGTCAAACATTTCTGCTGAAATTTTTTGCGTTTAACTATAGCAAATCCTGACATATCAGTTAGTGAAGATTGTTGCTTCCGGTAGTGGCTTCAAGATGTGGATCTGTGTTTTCTCTTGGTGCAGCCGAGTAATCCTCGTCTGCACTGGAATCCGCATCCTTTAGCGGTTGAATCGCCAGACGACACCCAAGCCCCTGAAGAATCGTACTGAGCGTATCCAGACGCGGTGCTTTTTCGCTTGAGAGCACGTCCGAGAGGCATTGTGGCGCAATACCGATTTTCTTAGCAATCTCTGAAACCCCACCTCGCGCCTCAATGACCTGCTGGAGTCCCAACAGAAAAAATAGAGTGTCGCCATCCTCTTGGTATTCCTCAAGTGCCACGTCGAGATAACTGACTGCTTCTTCTGAGTCAGCCGCAAATTGTTCCATTAGGAACTCGTGCAGGGTTCTCAATTTTCTCATGATCGTGTCTCCTTGTATTCAAGCCAATAGTTTTTCGCGCGTTCAATATCCCGCGACTGTGTTGACTTATCTCCGCCACAGAGTACAAGGACGCGTATGTTATCGGGCCTACTGAAATAGATGCGATAGCCTGCACCAAAGTGAAACCTCAAGTCAAATTCAGGTTTTAGTTAACCCCTATTTCCTGATATTCCTAAAATATCAATTCCGTCTCTACCGCTTCATCGTAGTCTACACCTTCAATTTCAAATCCGAAGAGGTTTCGGAAACGTCGTCTGAAGCCAGCGTAATCCGAGAGTTCAAGGAAATTGTCGGTATCGATTTGCTCCCACCGCTCGGTCACTGCGGCGGTGACCTCAGGTTGCAATTCTCGGTCATCGAGTCGGATATAACGTTCAGAATCGAGTTGCGGTTGCAGCCCCGGTCCGAGATGCTCTGAGAAAAGCCGTAGCATCTGTCCAATCGGTGCCTCATTGATGCCCCTCGCGTTCATAATATCATAGAGGATACTGACATAGAGCGGTACGACCGGAATCGCTGCAGAGGCTTGCGTAACAACGGCTTTGTTCACCGAAATATAGGCATTACCGCCGAGTTGATCCGCGAGTCGTTGGTCAAGCGCGTCCACACGTGCTTTCAGATCGTCCTTTGCTCTACCGATAGTGCCATCTCGGTAGATAGACCAGGTCAAAGCACTTCCGATATAGGTATAGGCGACGACGGTCACTTCTGACGCGAGCAATTCCGCGTCCGCTAATGCGTCAACCCACATCTCTAAATCTTCACCACCCATCACAGCGATTGTATCGGTGATCTCCTGTTCATTCGCTGGCTCAATCGTTACAGGTGCGACGACTTCCCGATTCAGGTCAATCGTCTTCCCTGTATATGGTGTGCCGATGGGTTTCAGGACGGATTCATGTGAGACACCTGTATCCGGGTGTACTCGGCGTGGTGCAGCGATACTATAGACGAGGACATCTATTTTCCCGAAGTTGGCCTTGAGTTGGTCAATAGTTTCCGCTTTCATTTCATTGGAAAACGCATCTCCATTGAGACTCTGTGCAAGAAATCCGTCCGCCGCCGCTTGTTGATGAAAAGCAGCAGTATTATAGTAACCCGCTGTTGCGGTGCGTCTCTCATCGGCTGGACGTTCATAGAGAAGCCCAAGCGTTTTGGCACCGTAAGCATAAGTCAAAGCAATACGGGAAGCAAGCCCGTATCCCGTTGAGGCACCGATGACAAGGGCATTTAGACCGGTCTCTTTGTAGGGGATACCGTGCTGAATCTCACGTATCTGGTTGTTTACATTCGCCTGACAACCCGCCGGATGGGCATTGGTGCAGATAAACCCGCGTATCCGAGGTTTAACAATTTGAACTGCCATTATATCCTTCTCTTCTGTTTTTTAACGGGGACCAAGTGTTCGTAAGAAAACTGTACTTCCGAGTCCCGTCTCTAATTATCGACGATGCTATTGATACTCGTCGAAAGCCCGTTTTTGACAACGGAAAAAACGGAGCAAAAACCTAATAGTTAAAGATCTTCGATTTCGACGACCATCTCAACTTCAACGGGAATCCCACCCGGCAATTG
>JAGFCB010000008.1 GCA_022394775.1 Candidatus Poribacteria bacterium | reverse complement strand
CCTACAATTAATTGGACACTCTCAAACAGTCTGAATGCCTATAACAGGCATTCAGACTGGCACAAACTAACAGTTTATGCTACAAAGATGTCTATTTATTTTTCCGACTCACTATAAATAACCCTGAGCCAACTTTACCATATCTTGACATTTTTCTTAGATATGCTATCATTGCATCAACACAGTTCTAACAAACAACATCAGGCTATCAGCAGATAGGAGAAAAAATGCCAAACATTGTCAGCAGACAAATTCATCTTAAGAATCGGATTGTAGGTATGCCCAAGGCGAGTGATTTTGAAGTTGTGGAGGTACCTCTTCCTGAACCTGGGGAAGGCGAAGTGCTCGTCCAAAATCTTTACACGTCCGTAGACCCATATATGCGGGGTGGGATGCGATCCATCGAACTCGGTAAAACGCTGGAAGGCGGATGTGCCGGTCAAATTGTGCAATCAAACAGCGATCAGTTTAAAGTTGGAGACGCTGTAACGGGTCCGCTTGGGTGGCGAGATCATTACATAGCGTCAGCAGCGCGTGTAACCGCCGTTGATACGACAATAGCACCCCTACAGTCATTTTTAGGGGCTGTCGGTATGCCCGGACGAACTGCCTACTTTGGTTTTTTGGAGATCGGTCAGCCGAAAGCGGGAGAAACGGTTTTTGTTTCTGCAGCGGCGGGCGCGGTTGGTTCAATTGTGTGTCAGATTGCGAAAATAAAGGGATGCCGCGTCGTAGCAAGTGCAGGTTCAGATCAGAAAGTCGCTTGGCTATTGGAGAAAGCAGGCGTTGATGCGGCTTTTAACTATAAAAATGTAGATGACTTGGAAGCCGAACTCAGAGGACATTGCCCTGATGGACTTGACATCTATTTTGAGAATGTTGGCGGCAGACATCTCCAAGCGGCGCTCTCGGTCATGAACATGCATGGACGTATCCCGCTGTGTGGCATGATTTCTCACTATAATGATGTTGAACCTACCCCGGGTCCAACAAACCTCAGTGCTGCTATTGGCAAACGGATTAGATTACAAGGGTTTATCGTCACTGACTTCATGGCGCGGAACTCTGAATTTTATCGTGATATGGGGCAGTGGATATCCGAAGGTAGGATACACTGGGAAGAGACAATCGTAGAGGGTTTAGAAAACGCACCTAAAGCATTCATCTCGCTTTTCACAGGCGAGAAACTTGGGAAGATCATTGTTAAAGTCTCTTAGCATGCCTTGGGGTTTGGTAAAGATGCATTACCAAAATATGGGCATTCTATACATTCAGCACATCTGTTCCTTGAGACGCAACGGGCAATGAATTGCCCTACTACGAACGTAAAGACCTATTTCAAAGGAGTTTATAATGGGAACCAGAACAGCGCGCGCCACTGTGATGAGTGGCAAAAATTTTGAAGTCCGAGAATATCCGATCGTTGATCCTGCCCCCGGTACAGTACTCGTGCGTCAGGAGTTAGGTGGTATTTGCGGCACCGATCTCCACAATTGGGAATTTCAGCGTATCAATCACGATATTATCCTCGGACACGAGAACGTCGGCGTGATTGACGCTTTAGGAGAAGGCATCGAAACGGACTACCTCGGTAATCCGGTCAAAGTAGGAGACAGAATTGCCCTCTCCCCAAGCGGAGGACTCGGTTTTTCTGCGTCGGAAGAAGAACCGTATCTGCGGGGCGGTTTCAGTGAGTACATCTACCTATCAAATCCGTCGGCAAATATGTTCCTTAAGACCGATCTACCGCCTGAAATTGCGGTGCTTGCGGAACCTGCCTCGTGTGCCGCGCATTGTGTGTCCCGTGGAAAAATCGAATTCGGGGATACGGTTGTGATTCAAGGGACTGGTCCAATTGGGCTGCTCGCGCTTAATTGGGCGAGAGTTTCTGGCGCGGGTAGGCTTATCGTCGTTGGTGGGCCTCCCGGAAGGCTTGAGATGGCAAAAAGGTTGGGAGCAGATCTCACAATCGACATCGCCGAAGTGCCGGATCCTGAAGAACGAAAGCGGATTGTCCGAGAAAATACGTCACAAGGCGAGGGTGCGGATGTCGTTTATGAATGTACAGGTTTCCTCGCTGCTATTCCCGAAGGCTTGGATTACATCCGATACGGCGGCACTTATGTTGTCTATGGACATTTCGTGGATGTCGGCAGCTTCGACTGTAACCCGAACCAGATGCTAATGCGTAAGAACCTACGATTGGAAGCCGGTTGGGGCTTTGAAAGGAAACATTTCCTGCGCGCCATCCCGATGCTCGAAAAACACGCCTCGCTCTTTGACGGGTTCGTAAGCCATATTCTTCCGTTAGAAGATGTGTCTAAAGGTTTCGACGCACTCCACGGTAGTTATAACTTAGATGGCAAGGATGCAATCAAAATTGCTGTTGAAGGCGGAGCTGCCTAAAACAAAATATTTTATTGGAAATCCCCTAATTACCTATACACCCACGGGAAGGCGAGGTTCCTAGAAGAAATCCGCAGAAATACCCAAGCAAATACCCCCAGCAAAAACACCCTCGCCAGCGGTGGAAGGGTGTTTGTTCTCTGAGGAAATGTAAACTTATTTTTGGATTTTACTATAAATATGATGTGCCGATCCGGTTGATTCATAAAATAACCTTCCATTGACGTACAGCGATTGCATACAAATGCCAGCATAGCATCCGCGCAAGATATAATAAATGCACTGCCATCAACGTATCAAAACATTCGTGGTATCGAGAGTTTTTAGCCATGATTCGCGATCACGACTGAGATACGAGAGTTCATCCAATTGCCAAGTTGGCGGAGACGGGAGGTAGTAGGATCTACCTTGGCACCCGTCTCCAAACTCTCAATAGTAATTATACAAGATTCTCCGAAAAAAATCAAGCAAAAATTACTATTCGGTCAAAAAAACATACATGACAAATAATAATATCCGTGTTATGCTTTTAAGCTGTACTGATAATCACGGTTGGCAGTACCACGGTACGGGAGACTTGCCCTCTCGCCGTACCACTCAGCAACGCGATAATTACGGTTGCCATTAGCATTAGCCAATTAGCATTATAACATACTTGTTCGACACTCGGTCGCCGTTATAAAGCCTTGGCAGTGTTTGTCAGTGAGTTTTGTGAGTTTATCGTAGATTGCTGATGCCGGTTATAGAGACAAAAAATGCACCAAAACACCTTTGCTAAGAGACAAGTCATGTTCCTAACACCCGATATTTCGCTGGAAGCGACAGATGCGATCTTTGGTCCCCTGGATGCTATGGCGGTCGCTGTTTTCAATGAAGTCAAAGCCTCCCGAAAAACAGCGATTGAACCGACGTTTGATTTACTCAGCGGACTCTTGGGAACTCACGGACAGCATAAACCTTTACCTGTCAAGGGACTGGCATACGTCTCTACTTTTCTCGGACTCGGTGTCTTGAGTTTACAACTCGCAATGTTGATGAATGTCATCTCGGAGCTTCCCACCCGAAATGTCACGCACATTAAAACTGTTTTTGAATAAAATGATTTATGAACCACCCTTAATTACCTATACACCCACGGGAAGGCGAGGTTCCTAAGAAGAAATCCGCAGAAATACCCCTGCAAATACCCCCAGCAAAAACTCCCTCGCCAGTGGTAGAAGGGTGTTTGTTCCTGAGGAAATGTAAACTTATTTTCGGATTTTACTATAAATCAAGCAGTGAGCGCGGTTGAAAAGACAGGATCGTCTTAACGGTTTCACCTTGAAAGAAACCCCCTAAATCCCCCTTATCAGGGGGACTTTGCTTGGAAGAAACCCCCTAAATCCCCAACCCCCCTTTATCCGCCCTTATCAGCGGGGTTGGGGACTTGCAATGTTTCAACCGCATCTACAATTTTGTTTAGCCGAAAGCGTCTTTTTCTACATCTGCCAAAAAAACGCGGGCGTTATTCTGCAAAGCCGATCTATGCACCGCTGCCTCAAACACCAGTTCATTCCACGCGGCTTCACCGTCTGCGGGGAACGCTGTGTCGGCATGCATCGCTTTGATGACACCATCCGCCATTCGCTTGAAAGATTCCGGCATCTCAGGGCTGCCTTCTTCTGCTTCCCAGACTTCTTCTATTTCAGAGCTGTTCGCTTTTCTGCGGGTGTAAACGCCTTCTAATCCTTTTGCCTCGGCATAAAATTCATCGCCAAGCACTTTAACGCGGAGCGGATGATCATCGTAGCCCCACAAGTTCGTGCCGCTGAGTGAACCGATCACGCCGTTTTCCCAACCGATATGAATGAGACGTCCCCAACCACCAGATTCATTCGGATCTCCGACAACACTCACCCATTCAGGTCTACCGACTGTCCAAAGAATCTGATCAATAACGTGAGACCAGCAGTTGAAATGTGCGCGCGCGTGTACCATCCGGATCTCACCTAACCGATTCTCAGCGACATCATCATGAAGTTTTCGGAAATGATGCATAAACCGGTAGTTATAATCAATCCCGAATTTAAGACCAGATTCACGCCATGTAGCGATAGCAGGCGCTGCGATTCCGAGGTCTTCTTCGCGAACGCGAGCCTGTCCTTCTAATCCACAGAGCGGTTTCTCCGTAAATACATTTTGTCCGGCTTCGAGCAACTCCTGCAACGGTGGAATCCGTCGGGTTTCGTTGACAATGAGAAGTATGAGATCCGGATCACAGTTCGCTAAGAGTTCCTCAATTGTCGAGTATCCGGGTACACCGAAGTGTTCCGTCGCTTTTGCGAGGAGTTCAGCATCCATATCGCAGACCGCCACGACCTCCGCATCTGGATGGGCGTGGAAGTTTCCACCGTGCATCATCCCCATACCTCTACCGCTGATCAGTGCACATTTTGTCATGGTAAAATTCCTTTCTGTTTACCGATTATTCGATTTCAAGTGGCCCCAAGTGGTCGCAAGTTTTCCTTCAGGTTGAACGGCAAGCCTTGTTGGATCAAAGTTATCGGCGAAGATTTCGGCTTCATGCTCAGGTGTCGCAACAATAACATTATCAACACCATAGATACCGAATTTCCAACAGTCAAAACTGATATTTCCTGACTTGTAAGTATTGTCCTTGACCTCCCACTCGGCGATTTGTATTTTTTTCTCAGTGACATCCCATATATGAATGGTGACGCGTTTTTCTTGCGTCATTAACGCTGCTTTCAAGATAAAACGGTCAGACACCGCCGGATAGTTGCTCCTCGCTTGTCCGCCTTTCACTGGAAAGGGTTGCCAAGCATTAACAGGTCCGTCTTTATTCGTTGTCACTTTAACGTTACTGCGCCCCCACCATCGCATCCAATAGGAACCGTTTGGGGTCTGCCGTAACGCGCCGCCGCCGTCTCCCTGTCCACTCCATTCTATGATGAACCATTCATAATAGATGATAACATCGTTGAAGTGTTGAACAGACCGAAGACTCACGTAGTCTCCACCGGATTTCCCCTGATCCAAATAGAGGATACCGTCCTTTGGATAGACGAACTTGGGAGTGCTTGTCTGCCATTTAGTGGTTAAGTCCAAATCTCCCTCAAAATCTTCTGTCAACAAGATTTCCGCTGGTGCGTCAAACGCCACAAAAGCGAATATCATAAGAATCAAGGCACATTTGATCGCATGCATCATTTTCTAACTCCTT
>JAGFCB010000026.1 GCA_022394775.1 Candidatus Poribacteria bacterium | reverse complement strand
GTTATGCCAGACAAGGAGAACTACGGAACGTTTAATTTTACCGGAACCCGGGATGTGCAACCGCGGACAACGCTTGGTGGGCATTGGCATGACATTTTATCGGAGGATATTAGTGCACTTTTTGATTGGAGACTGTGTCAAGGCACCCCCCACTGAAGTAGGGGGCTTGTGCTTCGTAGCAGTTCGCGTTTCCTCGGAAACGTCTTACGTCTGCTCCACAGCGGGATCACAAGCAGCCCGCAAAATGTTTATTGCAGCGTTGATGTCTCTGTCGTGGTCGGAACCACATTCAGGACACGTCCACTGTCTATCTGAAAGTGTAAGATTTTCGTTGTGATGCCCACAGTCCGAACACGGTTTCGTTGTAGGGGTCCATTGATCAACTTCAGAGAACTCACGATTATGTTTGAAACATTTGAACGCCAATATCTCGACAAACTCTCCGAAGGCAAGGTCAGAGACTTTGCGACCCCAGAGCCGTTTCATACCCGCAAGGTTCAGCGTCTCCGTCGCGATAACGTCAAACCTGCGGCACAAGTCTGTCGCAAGTTTGAAATGCCAATCTCTGCGTTGGTTGGCAATATGCCGATACAACCGTGCGAGTTGACGGACGGCACGCCACCAGTTACCAGAACCTTTCACTTTACGCGAAAGGCTTTTGTTGAGTTGGCGGAGTGTTTTCAAGGACTGTTTCAAAAATTGTGGCGATTGGATTTTCTCACTATTAGAGAGTGTCAGATAGGTCTCCATGCCGAAGTCTGCACCTACACTTTCACCCGTAGCGGGCAACACTTCTTTGGACGTATCATCTGTCACGACATAGAGCCAATAGGTGCCGACAGCATCCCGAAGGATTTGGATATAGCGGACGTTCCCGTTCCAATCACGGTGATCGTGGAAAGAAAACCAACGTTTATTGAACTTCAAAGATTTGGTTGTGTCATCCCACGACTTGAAAGACAGGCGAACACGACCTGCTTCGAAGAGATACCCACTTTGAAACTTCGCAGAACGATACCGGTCTTTGCGTTTGAACTTTGGACGCCCTACATTCGGGAAGTCAAAAAAGCGTCCCCAAGCGATATCCAGACGGATAATCACAGCGTCAAGTGTGTCGCGGGGTATCCAAGCCCAATGTTGCCGCGTGCGTTCAAGCAACTTCGTCAAATGCGGTTGCAGCCGATACCGACCCGCATATTTACCATAGATGCGATAATAGCGCCTCTCAAGGTTGAGAAAGTGATTAGGCACATCACACAAGTCGTCAAGCATATTGCCAAGACGCTTATTTTTCGGATGTTCGCGTATCTGGTATTTATACGTTCGGCGCGTAAACTTTCGTTTTTTCATAAGATTTCACAGCTCACAAGTTTAACCCCTGCAAAGTGGGTTGGCAGACACATTGCCTTGCGACAATGCTTTGCATGTCTGCCACTGTGATACATCTATTAAACCATATTTTACTGGAAATGTCAAGTGTTTTGAAAAAAATGCCATGGCCTTACACACGAGGGCGGATTTTCCTCCCCCCGCTAAAGCAGGGGGTTTCCAATCCGTAAGTTTGATGA
>JAGFCB010000129.1 GCA_022394775.1 Candidatus Poribacteria bacterium | reverse complement strand
AATAAAATCTAAAACGCGTTTGCGTAAATCTGTTGAATATGCCATAATAGGCATATTATATCAAAAAACAGAAAAGTGTGTCAAAAATGTATCTTTAATTCTAAATGTCACTATAAATCGGGCGAACTATGGAAAACATCTCGGTGAGACGACACCTGTTAGCGAGTACCCCGCGAATGACTACGGTGTGCATGATATTGCCGGAAACATCTGGGAGTGGTGCCTTGACGGATATCAAGCTGATTTCTATGCGAACTCTCCACGCCGAAACCCGACTGCTGGTGCGAATAATGTCGACGAAATCGTCAATGATTTTGAGAACATTGTAGATTTTCGAGTCATACGCGGTGGCGGTTGGAACAGCAATCCTGAGTGGTTGCGTGCTTCAAACCGCCATGGGACAAGTCCGGCGTATGCGGGTATCGGTGCGCTTGGGTTTCGTTGTGCGAAGCGTGTATCACCTTAACGCATAAGAAAATGGCGGGAAGACTGGAAGGATGGAAGGTACGCTCACTTCCAATTCTTCTATCCTTCTTCCGCTTTAGGCGTTTCATTTCCGAATCAGCATTTTACGCGTCGCTGTAAATTCACCAGCATTCAACGTATAGAAATACACGCCGCTTGCTACAGGTTCTCCGAATGCATTACGACCATCCCAGTGCACAGCACGGCTACGGCTATGATAGACACCTGCCAATTGGTGCCCCAACGCCAATGTCCGTACCAACTTTCCATCCACCGAATAGATAGATACGGTGACATCTGCTGGTTTTGCTAACTGATACGGTATCCATGTCTCTGGGTTGAAAGGATTTGGGTAGTTTGGTGACAAGGATGTTTCTTTTGGGACGACGTTTCGCGGCACAGAGGGGGCTGCCGCAGTGTCAAGGAAAAGATCAAGTTTATTTTCTGACCAGTCAAAAAAGTAAGTAGGGACATCGCCGGTGTCATCTTGAAATAGCAAAGCGGTATCAAGGGTATAATAGCGATAGGTAAATCCTTCACCAGCAATGTAATCAAATCGGATTTTTGGGTAATTGTGAGGGGGATTGTCTCCATCCCACCGGTGAGTGCGAACATAAGCACTTTCAAGCGAATAGGTTTGCCATGAAGTCGCATCGGTCCACCTAATTTCATAATTCAAAGGCCCACCAGTAGGGTTTCTAATTTTGAATGTATACCGGGCTTCCGACAAATCCTTGTTTTGACGGACTGACTCCCCATCAACGCGCGGATATGACAGTTCAGCATCCCAGTTGGTGAGGATGACCTCAGATAAGGTCAATGTTGACTCCTTGACAGCGAGGACCTCAAAGGTGAGTGTAGCGAGGGTTCCGTTACTTTGGCTTTCACCGTCGAAAGAGACGGCTTTAAGCGTCACACGATCCTCGGCAATCAATGGCTTCCCAAAAAACGGGTTACGGAGATAATCGCCGTTAGTACTACTAACATAGCGAAGTGCGGTCGGATCAAACTGCACGGTAGCCTGATAGCCTGCGACATCTTCACCATTTGTTATGTTGAGCGGAAACGTCAGTAGTTCTCCGAGTGTCGGTGATTGCACCGGGGAGGATGGGAAGTACACCGTGGTGTGAGTGGGAAGGGGTGACGTAAAATCTCTGGGAAGGGTGAGGGTGAAATCTATAGAGTTCAGATAGATTTCAAAAAACATTCCCCATTTCCCTCGATTCTCGCAGACTTTTACCAACAAAAGATTATCACCGGCTTTAAAGTTCACACGGAAGTAGTCTTGAATCCCCTCTGTGCCTCTATCAACATTATTTCTGTGAACAACCTCGCCGTTGAGCCACACCTTAACAGCGTCATCGCTGCCGACCCCCATTAGAACGTCGTTTTTGTCGTCAGGTGAGATGATGTTAATCAAAGCATAAGCGGAATAGTAATTGATGTCGCGATTGCTGCTCAAGCCAATGGCATTGACGAGTTCATTAATATTATTCGATTCGCACCACAACCCTAAAAATACACAGCGAACTGTGGGCTGGATCTCCCCGCGCGTCCATTGCAACTCGCCCAAGGGATCCCCTTCGTTTACGCCATATTTGGCAATATGGTCTTCCGTCATTCTGCCTCCACTGGCAATCGCGAGATTATCGGCATCTATGTCTGAACCATCGGCAATCATCCAAAGCCAAGGACCGTCTATGTAAGCCTCTGTTGAACAACACAGCGTAATTGTAAGCAAAAGGACAAGCCATAAGGTAAGTCTCTTTTGTGTAAAAAAATAAGTTTGCATCATAGATTCCTTTTTCTTTTTAATAACAGTCGGGAGGATTGCTTTCTGACCAGCATTTCTATTTCCGAATTAACATCTTCCGCGTTGTCGTAAAATCCCCAGCCTTTAAAGTATAGAAATAGACTCCACTCGCCACAGGCTCGCCCTGTGTATTCCGCCCATCCCAATACGCGGCACGCTTTCGATCTTGATAAATACCTACCGCTTGGTGACCTAATAGCAAAGTGCGTACTACAGTACCGTCCACCGCATAGATAGCCAGACTGACCTCGGCAGCCTCCGCTAAGTGATATGGTATCCATGTCTCTGGGTTGAACGGGTTTGGATAATTCGGGAGCAGGGCTGTCTCTTTTGGTATCAACATTGCTAAGAGTTGTTCTAGAACCACAATCCCGCGCTGATAAGCGGGCCAATTTGGTAACTTCCTCGCCG
Organism: Candidatus Poribacteria bacterium; assembly: GCA_022394775.1. GTDB lineage: Bacteria > Poribacteria > WGA-4E > WGA-4E > WGA-3G > WGA-3G. The sequence continues at coordinate 73,638 of JAGFCB010000129.1, read as the reverse complement.
CAGTCAGCCACTGCTGAACCTCTTCAGCAGTGAGGATGTTAAGTATTACCGGCTGTATAGAAGGGGCTCCAGCTGCATTACCGATCGCCTTCGCTACCAATAAGAGGTCTGCTATATTGACAATGCCATCCTCGTTGACATCAGCACCATTTTCGCCAGTTTCTCCGAAGTGTGAGTCAACCAGGACCAAATCTAGGATATCTACGACTCCGTCGCCGTTTACATCTTCCGCTATTACCAACTGTTGCACAGTAATTGTAACCCAGGATTCATAGCAATTAGTGTCGGGATTGACCTCCCCTGGGACAGCGTCAACACAAACGATATAAAAGTGTTCGCCGGTGGTGTTTGGTGCTATAAGCGTCAAGTCTTTCGTGCTGGTGGCATTAGCAGAGAGCACAGCAACGGGATTTGTCTTGTCTGGGATATGTTTCCATTCCTCGGTAATTGCATCCCACTTGTAGTAGCGTAACGTTGTAGCGGATGATTCACCTGTCCCCTGATTTTCGACAATAGCAGAGAGCGTAAAATCTTCACTGGGTGCTAAACTAGATTTACTGGTACTGAGAGCTGTGACAAGTAAGTCAGGCACTTTAGGTGTCGGTATTCCAAGGGCTATACCGGTTGGTGAGACCAATCCGGTGGTGACAAAATCTTCAACGTTTGAACCATCAAGATTCGCCCGTTGGATTTTATCCGTGTGCCAATTTGTCCAGTACATTTTTCCGGCTGCCACATCCAACGCAATACCATACGGTCTTCCACCACTGACGAGGGTTTCAATATTCGTTCCATTCAGATTCGCCCGCTGGATTTTATGATTAAAAGGATTCGTCCAGTACATTTTTCCGGCTGCTACATCTAAGGCTATATCAGATGGACCTCCTAATCCAGCCAATCTGGGTGTGACGAGATCTTGTACGTTGGTTCCATTCAGGTTCGCACGCTGAATTTTATCTGTCCACGCAGTCGTCCAGTACATTTTTCCGGCTGCTACATCCAACGCAATACTCTTTGGATTACCCAATCCTCTGACAATGAAAACGTCTTGTATATTTGAGCCATCAAGGTTCGCACGCTGAATTTTATCTGGTCCCTCGTCTGTCCAGTACACCTTCCCCGCTGCCACATCCAACGCAATACCATACGGGAAACCCAATTTGGTAACGATGTCTTGCATATTTGAGCCATCAAGATTCGCACGCTGAATCTTACTTCTACGATAGTCTGTCCAATATATTTTTCTGGCTGTTCCATCTAACGCAATACTATATGGATCATCCAATCCAGTGACGATGTCTTGTATATTTGAGCCATCAAGGTTCACACGCTGAATCTTACCTGTGCCACTGTCGGCCCAATATACAAACACTGGTGTGTGTACTGGCTGTTGCACGGAAATTGTAACTCGGGGATCATAAGTTGATTCAGGTACCTTTATAATTTTATGCGTTGCGGCACCCGTAAAAGTAACAGGTACTCCTGACTCATTGTGGACTTCAAGAAGGTAGGTAGACTTCTGATTCGGTGGCGGACCAATCTTTTCATAATTGGATGAGACTTGATGAGACTCCAATATTTTTCTCCCATTGGCATCAAAGAGCACCAAATCTAAATTATGTGCTGGGTTCTCCCACGAGATGGCCACCTTTAAGGCGGGATCTGCGTTTAAGGTATAAGAGCCGTAAAGTTCCTGTGTGAGTCGAGGCACAATCTCAAAGCGTTTCTTTTTGTTCGCATCCACCGTATCTCCGAATATGATGTTATCGGCTTTCACGAGCCCTGCGCCGTAGATATTATCAGGCCTATTCGGAATACTACCAACTCCCCCTTCCGCTCCACGCACTATTGCGGATTTGACTTCATCCGGGTTAAAATTCCATTCGTCATGATCGTTTTTCCCAACAGCGTCAAGAATTAACGCTGCAACGCCTGCTACATGGGGGGCAGCCATGCTTGTGCCCGACTTTTCACCATAATAATCGGGTGATCCTACTGTCGAATATATCTGGCAACCCGGAGCTACGATTTCAGGCTTAATTAAATCAGCATTAGAAGGCCCCTGACTAGAAAAATCAGTAACTTGGTTGCTATGATCTATAGCCCCTACCGTGATAGCTTTTCTGCTATAAGCGGGCACCCCTACCGTCTTGTCGCTTGAATCAAGAGTATCAAACCTACTGATTGAATCTCCAGCTGCGCTCACCCACACTTCATACTCTTGAGGGTCTTGAACATTCGATGCCTCTACTTGCAGCACAGCACTATACGGTGAATTAGCTTGATTGAATGTGAGTTCTAACTGCTCATAAAATTTTGATGTCCCATGGTTTGCCTTTTTGAGGTATGTTCTCCCATCCTGAGCGGGGTTGGTCCGCGAAGCAAAATTGGAGTTACGGAGTGCCAAATCTAAATCGTTATTTTCTGTATCCCATATCAGTGTAATTATAATTTTAGCACGACCTGTCTTACTATCGGATACAATCGTAAACGGATGCAAATTTGGGGAGGAGTGAGCCGTTATCTCACCGGTCGCGCGCTCTCTTGCTTCGTTACCAGCAGCTACAATAAAGACCACACCGTCATTTACAATCTCATCAATCAGTTCACTCATCGGGTCGTTCCCGTTCCGACCATACACCCATATTGGCCAACCCAGGCTCATATTGATGATGTCAGCCTTCTTATTTGAATGTAAAGCTTTTTTATGAGCAGCCCACTTGATAGCATCCATAGCGTCGCCGTAAGAATTCTGACCCAACAAGGTAAATCGATCAGTATCCTCATGAAGATCTACCTGAGCATCAAGTAATTCGACTTCCGGCGCGACCCCCGTGAAAATATTACCATCGAGTACCGCCCCAATAATACCGGCTACATGGGTGCCATGGTCTATCTCGTCTTTGAAAACGTCAAATCCACCGAAAAATGCTACCCCTCTCGTGTCTATGAGCCGACCTTTAAACTCTGGATGGTTGCTATCTATGCCACCGTCAACAACTGCAACACGGACCCCCTTTCCCGTAATGCCTAAACCAGAAGGCTGGGCACTATGAACCTTAATCGCGCCGATGGGTGCCAGCCCATTTGATAACAAGTTTCCTTTACCATCCATCCACATTTCCGTGATAAAGGGACACCTTATCAAAGAAACGAGATTTTTTATCGGAATGACGACACACGCGCCGCTGATAGATTCATACGTATAACACACCTCACCCCGCAACTCGCGAACAGCAGAAACCTCCCCCAAACCGATGGGGGCATCGGACCTAATAATGACAGAGATCTGCTCTTGATTGATGAAATCACGGATAATTTCTGCGGCTCTCTTATGGAGGATAGGTTTCTCGCCCCGGTTCATTGGTGGCGTTTGGCTCGGGGAACCAGAACCTGCTGATGCGCTAAAATCGACAGTATCAACAATCCTGCCAAACTGTTCACGGAGGTGAAAGTGGATGGGTGCCCGGATTTTCCATAGTACAGGGCCGCGTAACTTCTGATAATCCCATTCAGAAAGCAGACTAAGGTTTAAGTGATACACAATCTCCTCTTCAACAACAGCAAATGCCGTTTTACTCTGTAAGATGTCATCTGTAAGAGGAATAGCACCAACCGCATCGGGATTCGTGTGCCCAACGGTTGCAGGTATCAGTGTGAAAAGTATAATGCCAAGACTAACTATCAACGTAAAGATGTTTTTCAAAATTTCCTCCTTTGATTTATGGTAGATTTTAGAATTACTTATACATTTGAATAATATCCTCAATAGACTTCTCAGGGTGATATTCTCGTTTTCGTTTGAGATTAGCAAAGTCATGTTCAATAGGATTATAATCTGGTGAATAAGGGGGTAAAACATGAGTTCAGCCCCTGAGGCTTCTATAAGTTCTTGTGTGCGTTGCATCTTGTGAAGTCTCGCATTGTCCATGATCACGATGTGATCTGAAGACAGGCGTGGACACAAAACTTCGGCTAAATAGTTGTTGAAATCTTCGGCTTTACATCCGCCTTGGACTAATCTCGTAGCAGTGAATGTGTTCTCGATACGTGCTGCGAGTAAAGTCGTCGTCCGCGTCCGTTGACTTGATATGAGACCGAGAACACATTCACCTCTCGGCGCATAGGCATAACGTCTGAAACTTTCACAACGAAAACCGGCTTCATCGACATAAACCAACGATTTGCCACCTTGACGCGCAACGGCGAGTTTCTGCTGATAAACACTGCGTCGCTTCGGACATCGCTCCTTATAGCCGAGAGTTTTTTTCCTGTGCAGCCGAGGCGTTTCAGACCATACCAAATACAGAAGGTTGAGACATCAAAATGACTCGCACGCTCAGCAAGCGTCTGATCCGGAAAGTCAGCAACATGTGCTTTCAGCAGATCAGGATCAAGGTGTCTCGGACACCGAGGCCCGGGTCTTTCATAGGCGAATGGATCCGTAGATGCCAACCAGTTATCAATCGTTGGACGGGAGACGGTGAAACGCCTTGAGGCTTCCGATTTGCTACCGCCTGCTTCAATGAAATCGAGAACGCGTTTGCGGAAATCTGATGAATATCTCATAAGACTCTAAGTCTAACGGATTTCTAATATAATGTAAACTTATTTATATAATCTACCATAGTATAGGTCTTAGTGCCACGCCTGGGCATTCATGAAATGGGTTCTCATCTGCGCTATAGTGCTACTTAATTGAACGTGGTCATAACACCACTTGAAACTTATACCATTTCTGAAAGGGTCCACAGTGGCACAAACTAAAAGTTTATGCTACATGTACATTGAAATATATTCAATTAGAAATGGTATTAGTTAAGCAACACCCTCAAGCAATCTAATAGAAATGGACGTTAAAAGTCGCTGCTATCGTGATAATATTCGTCTCCGATGTTTCGTTGATCACCTCGCCTGTCCAAAAGTTAATTCCGGTGGTATAGGTATCAGAAAACCTGGTGTACCCCAGCATCAACTCAAACGACACATGATCGCGCAACTCGTAACCTATGCCACCTGATATTGAAAGATGTCGGTCCTCTTCGGAACTTGCAAACCCCAGCAACCCTTGTAGATAATAATTTGAGTTTGGATCAGTAAAGTACATAAGTCCAAGGTGGAGGGACAATTGTGGAACCGCCGATGAGAGAAAAAGAGAGAATTGGTCAGACAAGCCATACCCAATTTTCCCAGATGTGATAAACCCTACAGCTGAACCTTCATAATCACCACCACTTGCAACTGCTGCGTATCCAACGCCGATCCCTAAAAGCAATCCTTCGTGCTTTCCATCAAACAGTTGCGCATGAGCAACCAAAGGGGTTCCACAGCTTAACACTACTATCAGAATCGCTAAAATTGAGAAACATAATTTCATTTTCATAGAATATCCTTTCTTAAGACAAAGTGCTGGCAATTCGGGTTACAAGTAAATACGCCAGCACCTGATTGTAAATGTATTTGGGTATGCTGGGTATTACGCTTGAAATAGGGAGCGGTGGAAAATTCTCTCTACCTCACACCGTTGCTAAGGACTCATATCCTTCACACAACGAAAACCGATGTAAGCACTTGTAAACGACCGAGTAGACCAACCGCGGGTAGAGACTCTCACAAACGTTGCAGCAGTATCAAGCCAGGAGCCGCCGCGCAACACGCGAGAATTGTCAACACCCTCATACGGATCAGAACACCACTCCCACACATTTCCTACCATATCGTATAAGTCGTAACCGTTTGGGGCATACTGCCCAACAGGGACAGTCTCTCCAACATTCAATCCGTAATTCGCATGGGTGTCATCTATTAAATTGCCCCATGGATATTTTTGGTCTTCCCGTCCACCGCGCGCCGCATACTCCCATTCAGCCTCTGTCGGTAAACGTTTACCTGCCCATTTTGCATAAGCGTTGGCAGCATGCCAACTCACATAAACAACCGGATGATCCTTTTTCTTCGTCGGATACGGCCAATGCTTGAGGTAGTTTCCATCGTGAAAACTGTTTGATTATTCCTTATAGCAAATCCTACAACTACTAAGACCGCCCAAAGTTTACTGTAGGACTGATTTTGGGTGTGTGCGCAGCATCCCTTGTTCACTTAAAAAATTAAAAAAGCACTTGACGCGAAACCAAGAGTCGCGCATCAAGTGCCGTTGTTGTAAGGAGTGTCTTATAGTTTTTGAAATAATTTACATACAACAACAAATTGAATGAAATGTAGATAGGTTTGAAAAACCACCCTATGCACTATGAAACTTACTTACGCACCAGCATTTTGCCAGTCGCACTGAAGTTTCCAGCCGTCAGTGTATAGAAATACAGACCGCTCGCGACCTGCTCACCCAACTCGTTACGGCCATCCCAATACGCTGCTTGGCTCTTGCTCTGGTAGATACCCGCAGCTTGATGCCCTAACGTAAGCGTCCGAATCAGGGAACCATTCATAGCATGGATGGTCACCGTGACATCCGACGCTTCTGATAACTGATACGGTATCCACGTCTCCGGGTTGAACGGATTCGGGTAGTTCAGCAGGAGCCGCGTCTTGTTTGGAATCCTTGAGGCGAGAAGTGTCTGAAGATTCGCGATACCATGATCGAAAACGATAGAGCCATCGTCTTCAACCTGTGCAAGGTCTATCCATCCCTGAATCGTTGCTGGCGTTAAAGCCTCAACACTTGCAGCAGGTGCTGATAATGAGGGTTTATTCGCAGCTCTTTGTCTGGCAGGTGTCACGGTCTGTCCCCAATATCGAGATGAAGAAACAGCGATGAGATCAAGCACGTTGACGAATCCATCGTCGTTCACATCAGTTCGGGGGTTGATGGGGGTTGCTTCACCGAGGTTACTATTTGATGCCCCCATGTCACTTGCCACCATAACCAGGTCAATAACATTCACAGTCCCATCCCGATTAACATCCTCTGCCGGATACTCGTGAGTTACGACAAGTAGATTAGTAACGAGAATAGAGTAGGAGATTCTCTCTCCGTCTTCATCGCTGAGCTGGACATTGTGGAGTCCCAATGGCTCCTCAGCATATTGAAGGGCTTTAAATTTAAGCGTTATTAAATCCCCTGTTCCTGCCGCAGCATTCTTAGCCCGATCAACACCATCGGGGTTTGGGCCGATAACATTATTGGGAGGAGGGTTGGCATTAGTTTTTCTGCCGATGCGCGCTTGACTTGCGCGGATCCGCCCATTTGCGTTACTATCGGCAATGTTAATTACTGGAAAGAACGCATTATAACCGCCCTGTGCCAGAAAATCGCCTTCGGTGACCTCAACGAGTTCAAGGATGTTCGGATTAAACACAATGTCCATTTGCCATGCAGATAAATCCGCAACATCTCTGATCTCAATCGTCTGTGAGAAGGTATCACCAACGGCTATATCTGTAGAGTCAGGAGCGAGTACAGCGATTATTGGAGCTTCAAGTTCAGGGGGCGCGGGATCGAAATTAGCCGTCGCACTAATATTATTGAGCTTCGCCCATCGAGCCGTCACGTTTCGCGGCGGTGTTCGACCCACTGTAATTTTCATCGTCACTTGACCGCGTGCGTTAGTTATACCTCCGTTGGAGGGTGGCACTGTAACCGTTATACCTGAACTTGCAGCAATGGTTAATTTCTCCGCTGGTTCCGGATTATCGTCCACCGTTAGCGTAAATGTAAGCGTTACTTCCTGATTGGGCTCGTACTCAAGCAGTGCCGGATCGACTTTGTAAGCGAGTGAGGCACTTTGAGCATCAGCTCTGTTTGTGCCAAGCAGCAAGACAAATCCAACACAGACAAGCATAAATAAACTTATGCGTGAAAACGTTTTCATTTATTAAATTCTCCTATTACATAGCGTTAAATTTGAAAAAATCAAATTGTGTTGATGTGCGCAAGCACATTTACCAACCCCTATAGCGTTGAGCAATAGGGATACAACGCGCGGGGTTTGATATGCGCCGCGCCGGTTTCGCGTCTTGCACGCCTTTTAGTTTCAAGGCAGTAGGCGCGAAGGCTGTTCGCGGGATAGCCCCCGCGTTCTGTAGCAGGCAATCACGCCTGCTATCGGTTTGATCAGAATTAACAATCGTGGATTTTGTGTCCGCAGATAGTGGCACGCCAGAACCAGCAAAGTTAAACAGACTCAGCACCTTGGGTCGTTTTCCGGTTTGGAAATCCAAGATGCTAAGATGGACACGGGTTATTGGATAGGACAGACGCGAAGAGAGATACCGAGTAAGAGACGAGCACAATAGTTCGCTCCCTACTGAATGGGTTCGCGTTCGTTCTATTGGAAATGGTATAAGTGGATTAGTGGTTCCCCTTATAGAGCGGGCAATAGGGAAACAACGATTGGATAAAGTTAACTCGCAGTTAAACCTATGGTGGGGGGGGTATAACAGTTGTTAATATCACCAACGGTGTTTGAAGCCGCAAAGGCACCTATTACTGACAAGACATGGCAGCTGCTTCGGGCATCTCCGCTAGTTATATTTTTAACTGCAAAATTAACGATTTGGTCATTCATGGTTATCCGTTGTCCTCAGGAGACTGTGCCTGTAGGACGTAGCACTAATATTTTCGGACGCTGTTGTGTAATTATGAGGTCCATTGCGGGATCCCGATGTTTATGCTTAACATACCAGAAACACATTCAAGATACAACCTGTTTTCAGGTTACCATAAATTATACACGATTCAAATCTTAAATGCAAGAAATTTTTTCTGATGTTAGTGTGTATGATATTATAAATTAATTAATCTGTCAAGATTTTTTAAGGGAGCTGGTATAAATTATACGTTATTTATAGAAAATTGTCACGAATTTTCACGCGTACTATCTTTTAAATAAAACTCGTTTGCTCCTAAAAAGTATCAAATTCTTTTTAATTATACTATATACAGGTTTAAATTGCAACTTTTTTTAGATTTTGTCTCATCTACCCCCATTTTTTTTGGAGTAGGTTGTAGTTGATATAGTTAGGTTTATGTGTGAGAAACGCAGTCAGTTGTTGGTTCCTAAGAGTGGGTCTCCTCTACGAAGTATATCGGTGAAAAACGAAATAAGAAAGGTTTGGTTCCATAAATCGGTGAGAACACGTTTGATAACAGTAATAACAGAAAAAGTTTTTCTGTTATTACTGTTGTGTGCCTTCTGCCAATGTGTAGAAACTTTTTCATAACTGATAAAAAGTAATCCATAAGATAGGCAGGCACAAAACCATAAAACATCAAGGCGGGTCTGGGTCGGTCTTTTCAAGACGAGGTTTCTAAATCCGAAGCAAGTTTTTATATCTCGGAAACCGTGTTCAATCTGCATGCGTCTCTTGTAGCAGTGATGGATTTGATGACCCCTGATACCATTTGAGATAAGATGCATCGGGTCTTTGAAGGCATCATCTCTGATGATATAAAGCTCAACCGGTAGCCGCTGTTGGACCTGATAGAGGATGTGCGGATACCACCCCGCTTCCAAGTCATCAAGTTTCATGCAACTCCCATCAAGGAGAATACCCGCAGTCCTCGGAACCCGCATGACGAAGCGAATCGACCTGTCCTTGAGAAACTTGATGACATGTTGCGCCCGGGCGAAACCACGATCAAAGACCAAAACAGGATGTTGTTCTCTCTGCGACATCACCTCTAAAGCCTCTTGGTGCACAAACTCGCAAAAGTATTGGATGATCTCGTTATGACTTTTATAGATACAGTCTCGAATCTGCTGATCGTTATAGATGAAGTAGAACACAGGGATCGCACGATGCCGAAATGGAATCGCAACAACAAGAGCCTTCCATTTCCCAAGAAGTTGCGTCTCATCAACGAGCAGATACACATGCGCACCGGCATCCTTGGAAAACCAACTCACAGTCCAGGCAAACCAAGCACTTTTCAGCGCATCAACAGGTAAAGGCATCTGAAGAAAACGCAGCAATCTTTTCTGTTTCGACTTCTCCCAGAAGACAGCAAGTGGCAAACGCGATGCGATCTCATTGATACGAAAAGTTTTCGCAACACCGATGGCAATCACCGTCAACAGCAGATTCTGGAACATCGGTTTTTTCAGATCAACAGACTTGAATATATCTTGAAAACGTGTTATCATAGGTTTCGGATTTACCCGTTTCGGGTATCTCTTTTTCATAAAATACCTCCGGACATGTTTTGTGAAGTGGGTTTACAAACGTTCCCTGTCCGGAGGTATTTTATCATAAACCCACTGAGTTTCTCACACTTTTCTAAACAAAAACCTTTCACTACAAACCTTCAAAAAAAAATGGGGGTAAGTGAGTTTTTAGATTTTGTATGTTGAGGGAAAAATGAAAATCTGTTAAAATGTGTTGAAAAGTATAAAAGAAAACCTGCTCTTTGCAACTTTTTGTGCTTCAGTATATTCAGGACTTACTCAAATTGCGCAAATATTGGACATTTAGACGCAAAAAAGTGGTAATGTTTGTCCTTTAAACTTCTAAATTCGCCTTATCAGGGACTTTAAGATGGAATAGGTCAGTCCTAATATTGATTGTTAAACAGTTAATTTTTCAATGAAGGAGATCACATGAAAACCTTTTCAATAATCACACTCTGTTTACTTATTTGCGTGGCGTTTTCCCACGCCGATTTAATGGATGGGCTTGTTCTATACATGCCGCTTGACGAAGGTTCTGGTTCAACAACGCAAGACTTCTCTGCAAACGGCTTTGAAGGCGAAGTGATGGGGAATGCCAAATGGATTGATGGAGAGTTCGGGAAAGCACTTCAATTCGCGGCTGCTGCAGATCACGTCCTCATTGAAGACGATGCTGCCTTTCATATTGAAGGCGCGATTACACAAGCAGCATGGGTGCAGCTGGACAGGTTACCCAGTGCCCATGCTATCATCTTCGGCACTCGGCAGGGTGGCGAGACTCGACATATCGGTTTTGGGTTTGGGATGAATCCTGCAAACGGCATCAAAGTCTGGACGAACGGTGCAGCTGGCGGATTCAAGGATATCAACGATAACGAAACAGAACTGGAACTTGGGAAGTGGTATTATCTCGCCTATACCCATACGGACGATAACAGCGGCTTAGTGGAGATCTATGTAGACGGCGAGGTAACATACTCCGAAGAATCGGGCAACCCCGTTGCCCCTGCGCAAAACACAAGTGCGGTGACTATCGGTACTTGGGGCGGTGAAGCGTGGACAGGGAGCGTTGACGAAGTTCGGCTTTGGGATCGCGCGCTCTCGGCAGACGAGATTAAAGCGAGCATGAACCAAGATGCTGCGTCATTCCTGACACCGGTAGAACCCGAAGGTAAACTCGCTACATCTTGGGCAAACATTAAGTTGACCCGATAACTCGTTGTGGGCAGGTTTCAGGGTCTGCCCTTATGGCACAGGCTAACAGCCTATGCTAACGTGAGCTTGAAAAAAGCATCAGAAGTCAAGACAGGTGCAAATTGGTCAAGAAAAGGGGCATTTTTAGTAATTTAACCCCCTAAATCCCGCTTATCAGGGGGACTTTGAGCGGAAATGCGTCTGTCTCAAGTATTTATCAAACTCACGTTATGCTACATGTGTAAACTTATTTTCGGATTTTACTATAATCCGCCAGTCTTCCCTTTTTACACTATTTTGATACGAACAGAAACCCAATTAGAATCACAGCTATCAGAACCAACAGACGAAGTGATAGCGGCAGTTGCTGCGCTGGAGGGTGATATCCTCATTCTCGGTGTTGGCGGGAAGATGGGGCCGACACTCGCTAAACAGGCGAAACGCGCGATTAACGCCGCGGGCGTATCGAAAAGGGTGATCGGTGTCTCGCGGTTCTCAACACGCGGTGTACAGGAAACCTTGCAGGCAGATGGTATCGAGACCATCGTCTCAGATCTACTTTCGGAAGATTGTCTGCAAAACCTACCTGACACCCAAAACGTCATTCTGATGGCGGGTAGGAAGTTTGGTTCGACCGATAATGAAAGTCTGACGTGGGCAATGAACAGTTACATGCCGGGGCGTGTGGCAGAAAAGTTTAAGGATTCCCGATTGGTCGTCTTTTCGACAGGAAACGTTTATCCGCTAACACCGGTATCCCACGGTGGTGCAACTGAGCGTTCATCGGTTGCCCCGATTGGCGAGTATGCCCAATCGTGTCTGAGTCGTGAACGGATATGCTCCTATTTTTCATCACAATTCGGCACTCCGATGGCGATCTTACGACTCAACTATGCGATAGATCTCCGCTACGGGATACTGTTGGACATCGCTGAAAAAGTATATGCCGAAGAAACAATTTCCCTCGAAATGGGCAACGTAAATGTAATATGGCAAGGCGATGCGAACGCAATTGCCTTACGGGCTTTCGCATACTGCCAGAATCCGCCGTTGGTCCTCAATGTAACGGGACCAGAGACAGTTTCTATACGGTCTCTTGCGTTGTGCTTCGGTAGGCTTTTCAACAAGTCGCCACACTTTGAAGGTACCGAAGCAGCAACAGCACTACTAAGCAACGCTGCTTGGTGCCATCAACTGTTTGGATACCCACGTGTCTCTTTAAACCAAATGATTGAATGGGTGACAGAATGGGTTCGGATTGGTGGTACAACGCTTCGTAAACCGACCCAGTTTGAGGTGCGTGACGGAAAATTTTAATGGTTGTCAGTTGTCAGTACGGATTTTTTCAAAAATCCTTTCAGTGGTGAGAAAAAGACATGTGGAACCATCACAACCTCTTTTAACTGATAACTGATAACTGAAAGGCGTACTCGCCGTACTGATAACTTTAAAAATATAGACAAAAAATGCGAATCCTGTTAGTATGTCAGAGCAGTATTTTTCTGATGCTTTTCTTCGTAACCAATAGTGCTTTGTGCCAGCCACTAACGATTGCGTTTGCCTCGGATGTGAGCGGTAACTGGGAAATCTATCTGACAGATACAACCGGAAAGCGTCCTGTCAATCTCACAGATAACCCTGCGGCGGATTACTATCCAACATGGGCACCGGACGGCATCCAGATTGCCTTTTTCTCTCGACGAGATGGAAATCACGAAATATATGTAATGCAGGCTGATGGCACTGATCAGCGACGTCTAACGCGTCACCCCGCGACAGATAAGGCACCGGCCTGGTCGCCTGACGGCACACGCCTCGCTTTCACGTCAAATCGAAGCGGGCATTTTGATATCTATTTGCTCCATCTCAATAACGGTGAAGTGGAACACCTCATCGAAAATCCGTTTGAAGATGAGGCACCGGCCTGGTCGCCCGATGGAAAGACCCTTGTTTTTCACTCAAAGCGGAAACTTAATTGGGATATATACGTCGTTGATGTAAACAGTAGAGTCGAACAACGGTTAACAGATCAACCGCTGATGGACACCTACCCGGCTTGGTCACCCGATGGGCAGCAGATTGCATACGCTTCAATGCAGGCGGGGGCAGTGCTTGCAGATTTTGATCTGTACATCATGGATGCAGTTGATGGCGGCAACAAAAAAGCCCTTACCGATACCCCAACAGATGAAGCCGTCCCTGCATGGGCACCTGATGGTGATACGATCGCCTTTCAATTTGAGAAGGATGGTAGATGGGTTATCCACCTCATGCGTGCGGATGGAAGTGAACGTCATGAATTGATTAACAACGGAGCTTGGGCGGCACAACCGAAATGGTCAAGTGGTGCTTCAGATGTACTACCGATAATGCCGTTAGGGTTACAGATTCAGCAATGGGGCAAAATACGAACCCGGTAAGAAAATGTATAGTCAATAGACGGAATAAGCAATACAACGGTTTTAACTGCGAACCGATAACTAATCAGGAATAAAAGGAGAATTCTATATGCGTTTCAAGACATTAGTATTCAGTACACTTTTCACGTGCGGTTTATTACTGACAATCGGTATGAGTTACGGTTACGAGCGGGCAATCGAAGCAGAAAAGGCAGATGCGATTGAAGCCCCGATGGTAGTTGCTGACGATGATGCAGCTTCCAATGGACAATTCGTCTGGATGGAAGGCGCCCCTGCCACAGGCGGTGGAGGCGAAGGTTGGGTAGAATACAACATCCATATTCCAGCACCCGGGACATACGCGCTTTGGGGGAAAGTCCTCGCCTGGGATGGCAATAGCGATTCATTCTGGGTAACTTGGCAACCTGCCGATCCAGATGAAAATGCACAAGAAACCCAGAACACCGAATTCCGATGGGGTGTCGCACAAGGTAGCGAATGGCACTGGGATCGTATCAACCACTGGTTAGATGGCGGCACGTTTGAGCGGGAATGGGAGATGGAGGCAGCTGGCGATACCACACTCCGTATCGCAGTTCGAGAAGATGCGGCGATGTTGGATGTGATCTACATCACTGATAATCTCTCTGAAGATGAAGCGGAAGTCAATCCGCGAGACCCGATCCCAGAAGATGATATAACACCTGTCGAACCGCAAGATAAACTCGCCACAACATGGGGCAAACTGAAAGCAGAACGATAGTAATTGACCAAACTTGATGACGGGTGGTTCAGCACAACCGCGCGTATCTTAGAGAATAGAAAGGAGGCTTTTAGTGAAACACGGAACAATATTGACGCTGATGATACTCACCGTATTTTTATCTGGAATTGTGGAACTTCGTGCTGAAGTCGAAATCGCGCTTGAAGCCGAGTTAGCAAACGAGATTGTAGAACCGATGGTCATTGCAGATGATAAAAATGCCTCTGATGGGAAATTCATCTGGATGGAAGGTGCCCCTGCCACAGGCGGCGGCGGTGTCGGCTACGCTGAGTTTATTATTAATATTCCGCAACCGGATACCTACGCCCTGTGGGGTCATGTCATCGCATGGGACGGCAATAGCGATTCATTTTGGGTAACTTGGCAACCTGCCGATCCGAACGAAGATCCGCAAAAAACCCAAAACACTGAATTCCGTTGGGGGGTCGCAGCGGGCGCAGCTTGGCACTGGGATCGCATCAATCACTGGTTAGATGGCGGAACGTTTGACCGAGAATGGAAGTTCAAGGCAGCAGGTGAGACAGTGCTTCGTATCGGTGTACGCGAGGATGCCACAATGATAGACGCGATTTTCGTGACGAACAACTTGAAAGCGAACGAAGGAGACCTTCGTCTGCCAACCGATAAAGATAGGAAGATACAAACCGAGGGCCTTGCTGTGGATGCCAAGGGTAAGGCTGCAACCACTTGGGGTTCCTTGAAACAGGCGTATGAATAAGGAAAGGCGGCGTAGTTCCGCAATTACAACTTCTAAGGTGAGCGCGTGCTTGATATTGAACTTGTAGGCTAAGACAAGGAACAGTTTCGATAAATAGATTATTGCGAAACAGATAGCATTGCTCTCCATAATAGTTAATACGCCACGAGTCAAACCCACGTTCAAACTGGATAACCCGATCAGGCGGGCCAAGGTGGAGTTGTAATTTCTCTACGGCTCGCCTATCGCGTTTAACAAGCGTATGTGTCACATAGGTAAGCCCTGAAAGAATACCCACCAAAGCTATTTTCCCTCTTAATTTGACTGAAATGCTTTCCGCAGTCGGTGTTAACCCGAAAATAAGGCATACAATAAGAACAACAACGCAGATTTTTCCTCTTTCCGCACAGAAAATTTGGCATAAATTTCGCATTTGTGTATTATTTCCATATTAGGTCTTGACAAAAAAAATATTTTAAGTGTATTCTAATTGGAACGAATAAAAAAGAATCGCTAATTGCGTCTGCAGCAGAGGTTAGCCTAAGACACAAGTCAAAAATTATCGTGATCGTTAGCCTCTAAAGCAACAGACTGTTTTATTAGTGATCAATTTGGAGCGTGATTAGCATGCATCCTAACGGAGAAGCACCCCCTACAACAGATACCTCAAATTGTACAGACCTTACTATTGAAGAGGTCAAGCAGGAATTGTATAACCGCCATCACCCAAGTTTAACATTCCTTGATATAGAAGCGCACGCGAAGACTATCCACAAAATACGGACGCTAAAAAAGAAGCATAACGTTGTGATGCTTGGTCACAACTATATGGAGCCTCTGGTTTTTGGATTGTCAGAAAAAGAGGAACAGGGTGATTCACTCGGTTTGAGTATGTACGCCGCGAAAACAGATGCTCCGTATCTAATTTTTAACGGCGTTCCGTTTATGGCGGAAACAGCGAAAATCCTAAATCCGAGTAAAACAGTATTAGTTGCCGATAAAACAGCGGGTTGTTCGCTCGCTGATAACTTCGGCGCAGAAGATGTTAAGAAGTTGAAAACCCTTTATCCAGGTGCGCCGGTGATGATTTATATCAATAGTTACGCCGATGCGAAGGCGGAATCGGATATCTGCTGTACGTCAGCGAATGCAGCACATATCGCGAAAACGATGCCGGGCGATACACTTATTTTTGTCCCTGATATTTTCTTTGCACAGAATTTGGAAGAAGAATTGAAAGACGAAAAAAATGTTGTCTACCCTGGCAAAGATAACACTGCGCGTGGTGCCGTCTGTGAAGTTCACGAAAAATTCACACTTGATGACCTACTTGGCATCCGTGAATCCTTTGAAATCCCGAAAGGACACCCTCGCCGTAAGTTATATGCCCACTGGGAATGTCGGCCAAACGTTTTAAAAGAGGCAGATTTTTATGGGAGTACCAGCCAGATTATGAAGGATATAGCGGAACGTGTTGCGGGCAACCAACTGGAACGCGCTTTCGTCGCCTCGGAGTGCGAGTTAACTTCCAATCTTGCGCAAGAATTTCCAGAAGTTCAATTCTGGACAGCTTGCTCAGTCCGATGTTCACACATGGCACAAGTCAATTTGGGGAAAATCGCGAATATTCTGGAAGCAATTGATAGGGACGAAAGCCTCGACGAATATGAGATTACGCTGAATCCCGAAACTATTGACAAAGCCCGGACACCGATTGAACGCATGCTTGAAGCGAGTGTGTAATAGTTATCGTCAATCTTCTCAGTCAAAGGGGGTTCTAATGTAGACACATTAGAACCCCCTTTGTATGGACAGTCATTCAATGAATGAAGCCTAACCGACATCTATTAAAAACGGGTGATAAAAGAGACGCGATGTGCATTACCTAAATTGGGGTCAGGCACAAAAGCGTAATCAAACTGGAAGTCAACATTCGCTAACATGTCTTCACCGCTGCGCCGGACACCGATACCGATCGCTAATCCATCGCTTGGATTCTCATTGAGACTGATCCTATATCCGACACGTGCAGCGATACTATCGTAAAACCACCGCTCCATCCCCAGGTGAAAGCTGGGATTTGCATCAAGAAGGGGGAGGTGTGCATCTGCGACCAATGCCCATAATTCCTGCGCGGGCATCGGTTCATCCGCTTCCGCCTCTGCAGCAGGTTGTTTCCACGTTCTGTAGGCGAGTCCTCCACGGAGTGCCATTGGTAAGTTTTCGCCACCGTCCAAGACACCAGCATTTTGGACTGCGACTCCAATACCGAGGCGATCCTCAAGCAAATTTAAGACCAATCCAACATCCGCTGCGACACCGTAGACATTTTGAATGTCTAATTGCTGCGAGATTACCTTTGCTGTCCCGCCGACTGATATTGCTGTGCCGAGTGGATAGGCGAGCGACAAACCTGTAGCAAACCCGCCGACTGTTGCGGTACTATCCGGGTCTTCCGTCGGTCCCTGACGGCGTTCAATTTCTGTGAAGCTTCCGAGGAAACTGGCCCCCCAGACGAGTTGTCCTACACGTTGTGCGTATCCGATGGTATTATTATTAATATCAGCGAACGAAAAGTGTTGCATTGCTGTCAATTCCCTGTCTTGGACAGCGGTTAACCCAGCTGGATTCCAAAAGATAGTATTAATATCATTGGCAAGTCCAGTGAAGGCACCGCCTAATCCAGCGGGTCGACTGCCACCTTCAATTTTCAGGAAAGCGGCACCCACAGTTCCTGCGCTATCGTTAATATCAGCGTGTACACTTGGAACAGCAGCGGTTATTATGAAAAGTGCCATTACGATTAGAACGGCTTCCCTTTTCAGCATTATAGATTCTCCTTATCCTGTTAAAGCAGTGTGCTTAGTCAACAACAAGCACCTTACCGACAGCGTTTGCGCGATTTCCTGCTGCGTTGACGGCTTCTAAACGGAAGATGTAGAGTCCCCGTGCGACAGCGTTGCCCGCCTGGTTTTCCAGATTCCATTTAACCAATTGATCGTTGCGCTGTCCCGATACAACATCGGGATAAGTTTGCGATAACACCATATCTCCACTCCAATCATAGACGCTCAAAGTGAGTTCAATTGTTTCCCCGAGTGGTACATTGACATCAAAGGAAAAGAAGGCGACATCGCGTTTTGAGATGCGGAGCGGATTTGGCCACCCAAATGTTGCCCCTCGGAAAGTGAGAGACACAGACATGGTATACTTCCCAATGTCATAAACAGCGTAATTTCCTGCTTTGTCGGTGACGCGGACATCCAAGTCGTATTCACCGGAACGTGTCGGTAGGTAGTCGATGGACCAGCGGCTCCACGGTTCTTCTTGTGCGTTGCTGTCATCAACCGCTGGAACTGGGTCAATGGGCTGATCGTCAGGCCCGGTCCCTACAATTTCAACGAGCCATACCCCGGAGGGTGGTACAGAAATCTCGCCTTCACCAATTCTCTGTGTGCTTCCCTGATCACTGGCTGTGCCTTCCAACGGCAGTGGCTCATCGGTCAACTCGGTTTCACCGCCGTCACTGGTTACAGCCGCGGTAGGTTCACCTGTTTCATAGAGAAATTCCGTTGTGATCGTATCGCTTGGAGAGAAACCGAGGAGTTCGGAGTCATTTCCAACGCCTCTAACAGTAACCTGATAGCGCCCTTGGAATGCCAAACCACCAGATTTGAAAACGATCGTGTCCACCCCGTTTTGTTGCGTGTTACCAGAAACTTCGGATCCATCCGGGCTCCTAACAATGATCCTTGATTGCGCAAGGTTAACCCCTAAGCCGGTGTCAAAGATTTTTGCTTGAACGGTGACACCACCGGTCGTAGAGACTGCGGTCGGATAATCTTCGGCGTTAATATCAACCAAGAGTGGCGCATCGTTGATAAGGAGTGTTCCGACATCAATCATCGGTGGCCTGGTATCGTAGACGAAGACCTTTTCATAAGGTTCATCGTCGTTTCCTGCGCGGTCCTTGGGGCTAATGGTAATTTGGTACTCGCCATCAGCGGAACCGTTGTCTGCGAGCGGAACCGTGAGACGGAAAGTGAGGTTACCTTGTCCATCGTCATCAACACGCCCTGAAATTTCAGTTGCATTCGGCGATAATCGTTCAAAAGTTAGCCACGCGTCGTCGAGATTTTCCCAATCAATACCAGATGTGTCATCGGTAAGGTTGACGCGAATCTCTGTCAGTGAATTATTAACACCGGGTTGTGTAACGATGAGATCAATCACATCATCGCTCTCAATCTCTGGTGCCTGTGTGTCGTACATGAAGGTTAATCGTTGAACCTCACCACTTCGTCCAGAAGCACTGATTGGCGTAAATTCAATGGTATAGCGTCCATCTTCGGAACCGTCAGTAGCGAGTGGCCGCACCAGATTATAGATTAATCTGCCAGACGCACGTTGTTGCTGTCCAGCAACAACTTGGTCCCCCGGATTTAAAAGTCGCAGCGTTGAGAGATGATTTTCATCATCTGTTTCGAGTTCGACTTCTATTTGCTCAACTTCTTCATTGGTAAACGCTTCGTCCGCTGGTGCGGTAGCCGGCTCCGTTGAAACGATCGTCGGCAAACGCCTTGACAATTGGAAATTCCTTTCAAAGACGGTAGCTTCCCCATTCCCAGCCCTGTCAACTGCTTGAACGCGGATAATATATCGTCCATCTTCAACGAGTTGATTCGTATTAAGCGTTAATGCTGTTGTGCCATTACTAACAAGTTCTCCAGATATCCCGCTGCCACTTGGGTTAACCAGTGTCACTGCAGTCATTGCCCAGTCAATACCACTCCCACCCTCATCATTGAGCGTTACCTGTATTTGTGTGATATCCTCAGTGAGGAGCGCACCATGAGCAGGTACTGTACTAACAAGCGTCGGTGCTTGTGTATCATAGACAATGCGATGTTCAACGCTCAAAGGATTTCCAGCTTTATCTGCTAACTCAATAACAATGGCGTATTCACCATCCATACTACCATCAAGAGGCAAAGGCTGGTCAAGCGTGAAAAAGAGTCGGTTATTCGTATCATCGGTGAGCTGCGCCGGGACTAAATTGCCATCGGCATCGCGAAGGCTCACTTTCTGATCCGATAATTCAAGATCCGCAGGACCGGCATCTGCAACTGTGAAGTGAAACTGCGTTAAACTCTGACTGATATAAGAAACGGGTTGACTTAAATCAATCGGTCCAGCCGCTGTTATCTCTGGCTCTTGCGTATCATAAATGAACTCGCTGTAAACAGTGTTGCCCTGACGACCGGCTTTATCAACAGGTGTAACGTATACACTATATCGTCCATCTGTCGTGCCATCCGTCGTAAGCGTTATCGGTTCCCAAACAAGTAGGCTAACGCCATCAGAACCAATTGCGCCGGGAACGACTGTCCCATCAAGGGTTGCCACTGTAATATCCGAACCATTATCACCGAAGGCTAATCCTGTCTCCGTTGGGTCAAGGATCTCGGCTCCTATAAGCATGTTGTTTGCATTAACATAGGCGACATCACCACTTCCGATTGTCTCAGTGTTCCCGATAATAACAGAAACGACCCTTGACAAGGGTATATCCAGAACGAAAGTATAGTCAGTCGGCGCGGTTGCAACATTTTCTGCTATATCTTGCGGTGTAACGGAGAGTATATATGTGTCAAGTTGATCCAATTCCAGAAAACTGACAGTCATCTGAGATATGCCGTCATCTTCAAATGTGAGCGGTATATTCACTATTTCAGTCTCACCAGAAGCAGAGATAGAAGAACTCACCATCGTAATTACGGTATTAACAAAATCAACTCTTGTTGCTTCGTCAAATTGTAAAGTAATACTGCTGATAGGCTCTAAAATCTCGGTAACCTCTTGTGGAACGAGTGCTACCGGTGTCTCGGTATTTACCGTGACTGTAGAGAGTCGGGGTGCTTGCGAGTCATACATCAAGACATGTTCTGAATTTAATGTATTACCCGCTCTGTCAACGAGGGATAACCGGACCGTATACGGACCATCCACACTCCCATCTCGAGCGAATGGGGCAGAAAGCGTTAGATAGAGTTGATTCGTTAGTTCGTCAAACGTTAACGTTGTTGGAACAACACTGTTAGCAGCGTCGATTAATTCAACCGTTTGCGCTTCCAGAAGTAGGTCCGCTGGTCCGACATCTTCAACTGTAAAGGTAAACTGGTTCAAACCGCCGCCGACATAAGATATAGGCTGGCTCAATATCACCGGAGATGATGCGATTATACGCGGGCTCTCCGTATCATAGATAAACTGACGATGGACCACATCACCTTGCCTACCTGCCTTATCAACCGGTGTGATCACCACGGTATACTTACCATCGGCACTACCATCCGTTGGAATTGATATGGGTTCCCATACCAATTGATTCTGTCCCTCAGCGCGCGTCTGACCTGGAACGACTGTCCCCGAAGGATCAGTCACAACGATACTTGAACCGCCCTCACCCAACGCGAGTCCGATACCGCTGGTATCTATCAAAGCCGCAGCTATCGTAGAATTACTACCGTTGAGGAAAACAACATCACCGGCTTGTCCGCCTAATTCGACAGTATCCACACTCGGTAAAACAAGTTCAAGCCGAAATGAGTATTGTACAGCCCCTTGGACAACATTGCCTGCTATGTCTTGCGGCGCGACAGAGAGGGTGTACAAGCCGGCTTGTATCAATTCGACAAAACGCGCGGTAAGCTGTGTAGAACCATCAGCCGAAATATTGAGCGGAATCGTTTGTCCATTAGGACCGACCAAACTCACCTCAGTATTAGCAAAATCGACCCGGGTCGCTTCCTCAAATTGAAGCGTGATACTACTGATAGATTCCGAAATCTCAGTAATTCTTTGGGGCACAAGTTCCACCGGTGATTCAGTATTTATCATAACTGATGAGAGTCGAGGCACTTGGGAATCATAAATGAAGGTCTGCTCCGAGTCCGAGACATTTCCGGCTTTGTCAACAAGAGACACCTTTACCGTGTATTCACCATCAGCACTGCCATCTTGAGCAAGCGGTGCGTCAAGCGTAAGATACAAATGATTGTTTATCTCATCAGAGGTAAGTGTAGCAGCGAGGGTTACCCCTTGAACATCAAGGAGTTCGACTGTCTGATCTTCTATCTCCAGACCGGCGGGTCCCACATCCTCAATAGTGAACTGGACCTGTGTAAACGGACCAGGGATATATGTAGCAGGTTGGTTCAACACTATCGGCGTAGCCGCAGTAATGCGCGGTTTTTGCGTATCGAAAATGAATTGGCGATAGATGACATCGCCTTGCCTACCCTCTTTGTCTTTCGGTGTGACGACGACGGTGTAATAGCCATCAGCCCTGCCATCGGTAGGGAGAACGATCGGCGTCCATGTCAACTGATTTGTCCCATCGGAAGTCGTAATACCGGGTGCGGGTAGCCCCGATTCAGTCGTGACGGTGATCGTTGAACCGCCATCGCTTAAGTCTAATTCAGCGTCAGTTGAAGCCAAGAAGATAGCAACTATATTGGTAGATGCTCCGTTTACGTAAACGAGAGCATCAGAGTTACCATCAATGAGGACAGAAACTACTTGTGGTAATGACTCCTCAAAATCGAGTCGAAATGGATAGATAAAGGCGCGGGTGCTCTGATTTCCGAAAAGGTCCTGTGGGATGATTTCAAGGCTATACGCGCCTGGCTCATCCAATGCTGCGAAACTCAACGTCAAAACATTTTGCCCATTATCGGATCGATTGAGGGCAATTTCGGACCCATCTGAATTTTTCAGCATGATAACCATATTGCTAAAGTCAACATCATTCGCAGCTGCATCAAAGTTAACAGTGATGCTGGAAACGTCTTCATCGAAGGTTGCGATGGTATCCGCTGTGAGTTCCTGTGATGCAATATAGATGCTTTCAATTGCAGGAAATTGGGTATCCAAAACAAGTGAGAATTCCTGTGTAAAGCGTTGCCCGCTAAAATCGACAAACGTTGCGGTTACAGTGTATTCACCATCAGCACTACCATCGCCAGGGATTATCGCTTCAGTATCCCAAATCAACAGGCTGTTTGCTGCATCGTGTTCAACTTTTGCCTGCTGGACGAGTGTCCCTTGCGGATCCGTGACAGTCAGCGTTGAGGCATCAAAATCGATACCGGCACCGATGTAACCGCTGAGTTCGGCAACAACTGTTGTCAAATCATTGACAGTTGTGGTTTCCGGAGTTGTTAACCGAATTTCAGGTCGGCTTTGGCTGACGAGATAGAACTCGCGTCGAACGGTAACGCCAACGTTACCGGCTAAGTCCATCGGGGAGATTTCGATTGTGTAGGTGCCGTCATCAGAACCGTCTAAGGCAATCGGCTCGGCGAGTGTCAAGGTCGCTGCGTCTGTGCCGTTACTCGTTATATTGACAGGGACTTCTGTTTGATTTCCGTCAACATTATGCGTCAGTTGGAAGGTACTCTGAATGAAATCTATACCGCTGGTCTCCTCGGCAAGTACCACATCAACCTGCGATAGTTCTGAGACAGTCGCGTTGGCGGCGGGGACTGTAGAGACGAGTGCAGGGAGTTGTGTATCGTAGATAAATTGGTACTCGTAAGTCTCCGTATTGCCGAGAGTATCTGTCGCTTGAACGTTGAGTACATAACGTCCATCTTGGCTTCCGTCTCGACTTGTCAGCGGTGTTTCTAAAATATAAGTTAATTGGTTGCGTTCGGTTGCCAAAAACTCGCGTCCGGGAAGCGTATTCAGTTGTCCGCCGTCTTCTCTCGTTCCAAAAACAATACGCGTATCTTCTTCCAGATCAACCCCAACCCCAGCATCATCAAACGTTGCGACAATCTGTAAAAGCGGCTGCGAATGGTAAATCGTATCCTGATTTAAGGCAAAATCGGACGCTTCTCCAGCACCCAAGGTGACAAGCGGGGGAAGGTTATCATAAACAAAAGGTATCGCTAAGGTCCCGGTCTCATTACCTGCCTTATCCTTTGCATTCACCTCAATTGTATATTTACCGTCCATGAGACCATCCTTCGCCCTGAGTGGGGATAGGAGGACCCATCGGATTTTATTATCATCTAACTGGATTTGTCTTCCCAACACAGTAGTAGTAGTACCATTGGAAACCGTAAGACGGATCGTGGAGGCAGAGAGACTGAGACTGTCTTGGAGATTATCGTTGAGTGTAGCCTCAACAAAATTCACCGATCTGCTAACACCGCTACCAGGGGTAAGCTCGCCTCTTGACGTGGCAATCCCTCTCAAACTGGGGGCGACGTTATCAAAAGTGAAATTCAACGTCTTCTCAGTGACATTTCCAACCCTATCGGTAACAGCGATTAAAGCAGTATATTTCCCATTTTCGGACGCTTCGTCCAAGCGATTGCCAAAGGATAATGTCAATGCTGTTGCATTGTAACTAAGGTCTCCATCTATGGCAGCACCACGCTGTTTTTTCACCTGCAGTCTGGTTCGATTAGAAGTGAAATCAAGGGGTGTTCCACCAGCAGCATTTGCTGTTACCTCAATCAACTGGATGGGAACGTTGATGAAGATACCATCAACCAGTTTTAGATCCTCACTGGCAGCCACCTGAGATATTAGCGGCACTTTTGTATCAATGGTGATAGGAATCGTCTTCGTTTCAGCAGCGTTCCCGCCCTTGTCAACTACCTGCAGTTTCAATACATACTGTCCATCTGGAAAAGTCCCCCTGCCGCCATCCCAGCGGTAGGTATGACCGCCTTTAGTTGTGCGAAGGCTAACAGGTTGCCCAAATAGGGTTTCGTTTTCACCCATTTTTTGGTAAAATACTAACTTACTCTCCACAACACCTTTGCTTAGACTATAATAGACATTAACAGTATCAAGAACCCTGTCCCCGTTTGGCGAGAATTCAGCGATATCGGTGCCGATGGTAATCTCTGGATCGGCTTGGTCTAAGGTCGCTGATTCTTGATCAATCCACACTATATTACCGCCACCAATTTCACGAACTGCGACACGAATTGTATAGGTGCCATCTGACAGACCACCACCATCCCAATTGTGGCGAGCAATCCCCGGTACTGTACGCGTTACTGTTAACTGACCTCTATCAATTTCTTTACCTTTCTGACCTTCAATAATTATCTCATCTGCACCAATTTTAATGTCGGTTCCACCGTCATCGACATAATAGATAACATAGTCATAAGTGTGTTCAGCACCTACGTCTGCGGATACTGTGACGGTAATACGTAAATCCTCGTCTTTAGCAGGATTGAAAACAGTATCCTGTCCCTCGGTATCAATAACGGATAGGTCCACAGTAGCCAAAATGTCTTGCGCCCCAACGTTTGTGGACACCATTAAGACTGACAGACAAACGAAAATGTGAAAAAAGAGGAAATTCACCCATCGCGAACGGAGCAGTGATTTCGGGGTTGGATCGTTTCCGTGCTTGTGTTGGTTTCGACTTGTGTATATCGGTTCGTGAGTAACACCGAACATATTTTTTGTTTTTGGCACACGTTTCTCCCTGCTTATGGCGAGTCCGAAAATTCGCTAAGTTTCGGCGATTCGCGTTGATTCACAAATTTTCCGGGCAGGTTAGCCACCTTACGCCGGTGTCGGCACCTCCACTATTCAATGCACCAAATGACATTAGGAAAACGTGTTTCACACGTGAACACTACGCTGAGCGCGCCTCTGGCATCGAAGGGAGCGTGTCGAGAACTTTTTCGTATCTATTAAATGCTTTTGACTCTTTATAGCTTTATGCTGTTGGGGAACATGACGTGTGACAATCCCCTTTAATCTTGATTAGACGCAAAAAATTCAATTAGGTTGATAAAAATTACAGAAAAACAACAAGAATCCAATACTGCTACAATGCGCGGTGGTAAACCGCGCCTGCAGCTTGTAGAAACAAAACCTAACCGATGTCCCCATTAGCAACCATCGTCAACAAAGCAGAATCGTCTACTGTGAGCGGTAAATTAATCTTCGCACGCCGTCGGCTTGACTCGTAGGTCGCAAAAATGAGTTCTGCGCCTTGAAGTGCTTTACGACCGCTGAGTTCCGGTTCACGCCCTGTTTTCACACTGTCAACGAGATCAAGGACAGCGAGAACTGTGTCATCTCCTGTAGGCGTAATGTCGCTTAGATCAGGGGTTTCCCATTCGTTGGAACCGGCACGTAGCATGCGGACAGGTGCGCCACCACCGACATCAATAATGCCTTCAGTACCGATGAGGCGATTAGCGAATCCGTTTAAAGAGACACCGCCCGTCGTCAGCAATCCTTCTACGCCGTTTTTCCAGCGGACCCAGGATAGACCGCTCGTCTCAACTTGTGTCCCGAAGACGAGTTTCTCTTCTGCTACATCTATTTGACCGATTACCCAATCAACAGGTTCGTCATTATTGTAAAACAGGAACATATCAAACCAGTGGGTTCCCCAGTCGAGGAGGTTTGGACACGAACCTTCAAGGCGCCGAAGTTCACCGATCGCGCCTTCGTTTGCCAGTTGTCTCGCCTTGATAAATTGCGCGCCAAAACGACGTTGATGGCAGAATGTTATCACGACATCGTTATCCACACACGCCTGATAGAGTGCTTTCGCATCCCCCCACGTCGGTGCCATCGGTTTCTCTGCATGGATGGCTTTAATACCGCTATTGGCAGCGGCGATTACCATGTCCCTATGGAGCGCGATCCACGTGCAGACACTGACAAAATCGAGTGATTCGTTATCCAACATCTCTTGGTAATTTTCGTAAGTGTTAGAAACTTCAAACTGCTCCGCGAAGTCGTTCCGTGCGTTTTCAACGGGATCGGAACAGGCGACGATTTCAACATCTGGAGATGCCTGATACCCGCGTGCATGGGAGCGTCCACGTCCACCACAACCGATGATACCTGCTTTAAAAGTTGCCATATAGATTTTCCTTTCAATGCGATGCGGAGACCGCATCTAACAATTGGTTTAAGTTAATTGACTGAAAAGTGTGTCGTCTAAATGGATGCCATCAGCCAGATGTATCTCACGCTGACGGTATGCCCGCTCGCCGGGGATAAGGATCTCTGTCACCCCTGTTTCTCGTCGATTCTCCTTGATACGTGCGACAAGTTGATCAACCTCCGTTTTGAATTGCGTTAACGGTACAAAACTTGTCGGATCTACTGCGATAATGAGCAAACCGTAGTTTGCCCCAGGTAGTGGAATTGTCGCAGCGTTGACTAACACACCAGCAAGGATTTGTGTGATGAGCGCGAGTCCAAACCCTTTATGTCCACCGAACGGACGGACGCTTCCCTTCAGTGCTGCGTCGGCATCTGTGGTCGGTTCACCCGCTGGATCAAACGCGAGGTCTTCAGCAATTGTCTGACCTTCGCGCATAGCAACGAGGAGATCACCATTGGTAATCGCAGCGGTAGACATATCAAACAAAATTGGGACTGTATTAGATGGTATCCCGACAGCGATTGGATTTGTTCCTAAAATAGCTTCCGTGCCGCCTTCAGGGGTAATTCGGGGCAGACAATCCGCAAAAAGTAACCCGATAATATCTGCTTTCCGCGCCATATCAACATAATATCCTGCCATACCGCAATGTGATGTATTATAGACCCCAATGATACCTGATCCACTCTGCTTTGCGCGTTCAATGGCAAGCGCCATTGCTCGATATGCAACGAGATAGCCGGGTTGGTTTCCGCCATTAACCCGGATACACTGTCCTTCCTCTTTGTCAATTTGGATATCAGTCCGTTCTCCATGTTCATAGCGACTTTTAATGCCGGTCAATCGGATAAAGCCGTGTGTTTTTCGTCCGCGAAGTTCGGCTTCTAACAGGATATCCGCTATTATTGCGGCATCAGTTGGGGACATTCCACATTTTTCTAAAAAGGTCTCTGCGAGTTCTCGCGCATCTGCAACGGAAATATGCACGTTGTCGCTCCATTTTGATAAATTACAAGTTAGTTATTGACTTCTATTTCTGAGGCTGCTATACTCTACCGCAAATCTGACTGAAATTCAAGTCACTTTTACCTGTTACTGTAGGCATGGTTCTTTTAACCATGTAGAAATACCCAAGGAGGTACTACAGATGGCGAACGAAAAACACGACCTGGTTGAATACCCGATTCAAGCTAATGTTCGGTTAGAGTCATATTGGCGCGACGATGCTGGTGGACGCGGTCCCGCTGCCTCGTTGTTTGTCTACGACGATGAGATCATGCGTTTCGACTGCTTCGGTGGTGATAATGGACATTGCCACTTTAACTTGCGACAGACCCGCGGCAGGCGGTGGATGTATCCAGAAGGTTCCTTCCAAGATCATATCCAACAGAGCCTGTTCGACCTTCGCACAAATCTAAACTTCTGCCTTCAGACGCATCAAGACGAACGGGTTCAGGAGGTACAGATAGAACAGGAAAGTTTAAAACAGGCAGCCCACCAGATGGAAGCACACTTGTTGGTGCTTGCTGAAAAACTGCAGGGCAATGCTGCATGAAAGTCGTGACTGCGGCGGAAATGCGTCAGATCGATCAGGACACAATTGAAGGCATCGGCATTCCCGGTATCGTTCTTATGGAGACTGCTGGGAGTGCCATTGTCGGGGCAATTCAACAGCATTATCCGACATGTCAACGCATAGGTGTTTTTGTTGGCAAAGGCAATAACGGTGGCGATGGCATCGTTATCGCACGCCAACTTGCCCACGCGGGCCGCGATGTGCATCTCTTTCTCGTTTCCCCACCGGAAAGTTTCACTGGCGAAGCAAAAACTAATCTTCAGATTGCGAAAAATCTTGGACTACAGATTGAGACAATCTTGACGGATACAGGGTTTTACGGCACAGGGACTGTGTCTACTACCTTAGCGAATTGTGAACTCCTTGTGGATGCTATCCTCGGTACGGGACTACGCGGGACAGTTCGCGATCGAATCGCTACTATCATACAAACTATTAATAACCTTTCAATACCCATCCTCTCTGTCGATCTACCTTCTGGTCTGGATGCGGACACGGGACATCCGTTAGGCCCTTGTGTGCAAGCCAATAGAACGATAACAATCGGTTTGCCGAAAAGGGGGTTGTTGGTACATCCGGGTGCCGCACTTGCTGGAAAATTGGAAGTCGTTGACATCGGCTTTCCAGAACAGGTTGTAGACGCACAAGGTATCAAGATCAACTGGACAACGGCGCAGCAAGTATCACAATGGCTGCCGCCGCGACCCGCTTCCTCTCATAAAGGGAGCTATGGACGTGTCCTCGTCGTCGCTGGTTCAACAGGTATGACAGGCGCGGCTGCGCTTGCGAGTGAAGTGGCTTTGCGTGCGGGGGCAGGATTGGTAACCCTCGCAACACCGAAGCATCTCAACCCAATTTTAGAAGGTCTTTTGCCCGAAGTGATGACGTTGCCACTCCCAGAAACGGCGTCCGGCAGCTTATCAACCTCCGCAACGTCCACTATCCTCGAATTTGCCGAGAAGACGCAATCCGTGCTTGCAATAGGTCCCGGACTTTCCCAACATCCAGATACAGTGGCACTTGTTCACCAACTGGTACGTGAAAATCAGGAACAAGGACTCGGCTTACGACTGGTTGTCGATGCGGATGGTTTGAATGCGCTTGCGCAAGCTCCTGAAATTATTTCATTACTCGATCAAGCGGCGGTACTCACACCACATCCCGGTGAGATGGCACGATTAACGAATACTCCGGTGTCTACATTAGAAAAGGATAGAATTCGTACGGTACAGCAGTTTGCCAGCAACTCTGGTGTAACGCTTGTATTTAAAGGGGCACCTACTGTTACGGGATTTCCAAATGGGGATGTGTGGATCAATTCCACGGGTAATCCGGGCATGGCAACAGGTGGCATGGGGGATGTGCTGACGGGTATCATCGCAGGGTTGATGGCACAAGGTATACCAAGTGAAAAGGCAGCCGCGCTTGGCGTATATATACATGGGTTAGCAGCGGACAGGGTTGCCGAGACGTTTGGGATGCATGGACTCCTCGCAAGCGATGTCCTGAAAGCGGTGCCAGCTGCAATTGCTTCGCTGATACAGATGTAGAATTGCAGTAGTTGTCTGCATTAAAAAACATAAGGAGGAATCATGGAACTCGGATTAACTGGAAAAGTTGCTGTCATCACAGGCGGAAGCGAAGGGATCGGCAAAGGGATTGCCCTCCGTCTGTGTGAAGAGGGCGCGAAAGTTGCGATCTGTGGGAGACGTGAAACGGTCTTGGCAGATGCTGCTGAAGAAATCCGCACACAAACGGGTGGCGAAGTTCTCGCAATCCCAGCAGATGTAACGAAGATAGAAACGTTAGAACATTTTATCGGACAAGCAGCGCGCCATTTCGGAAAAATTGATATTTTGGTTAATAACGCCGGTCGTTCAGCAGGTGGCGATTTTGAAACTATGAGCGACGAAGCATGGTATGATGATCTGGATCTCAAATTGATGGGAGCGGTCCGCTGCGCGCGTTTAGCGATTCCGCATCTGAAAAACACCGGAAGCGGAAGGATTATCAATATCACGCATCCGGGGGGCAAACAACCCGATGCGGGTTCTTGTCCAACCTCAGTGAGCCGCGCTGCGGGCATCGCCTTGACCAAGGCACTCTCTAAGGAACTCTTACCTCACAAAATCTTGGTTAATACGGTCTGTCTCACCTCGATTAAGAGTGCACAAGGCGAACGCGCATGGAAAGCAGCGGGTTCACCCGGTACACTTGAGGCATACTGGGAAGCGCGTGGGGCAGAACATCCGCTTGGACGTCTCGGTGAACCGAGTGAGGTGGGTAATCTCGTCGCGTTCCTCGTTTCGGACTGTGCATCGTTTATTACAGGAACGGCTATCAATATAGATGGTGGTCTCTCCGCGGTGGTATAAAAAATGGAAACTTATAAAATCTATCCTGTCGCAGCGGCGGATGCATCCACAGCGTTTCAAGTAGAACTGGATTCGCGGGCAATTGCTGCTGCGGAAGAACTTGAAAATAGTGGTGCCCAAGGTGCTGAAAGAGAAGAAATCCTACAGAAACACCTCGGTGCCGATTATGAGAAAGGTTACCGCGGCACAGCATGGGGGTTGCACGGTATATCTGAAGGTCTAACCCCTGCACGATTGGCGGTTTTATTGGAGGCACATGGTGAATATTTGGATCCTTGCGCGGAACGCGAAACGTTTGACCATAGCCTGATGGTTAATGTCGAAGAGGAATTAGCATCGCAGTTGGAGGATATTCCGGAATCTGTTTTAGAGGCAATTGTCGAGGAGTATAAAGTTGAATTGTTAGGCACGTAGTACCGTGGTTTTACACAATTATTTTTTGCAACTTTTCTAAACACAGAGTGTGTTATAAAGTATCGATGACACAAATAGGGACTTCACAAACCAAAGTATCATCCATACAGTTTATGCCAACAAAGGAGACACGATGCAATGAAATGTAAAAATGTTGTGCCAATGGTCGCACTTTTGATAGTTTTGAGTCTTTTTCCTCTTTTCGGACTGCAGGCAGAACCGATAGTACTTGGCAAAGCAATAACATGGGTACATGTAGGAGATAAGTGGGATCCCTCACAAATGGCACTCGTGCGGGCAGAATTCGATGAGGAGATCTCATACGGTTCTAAAGAATACATAGGACCACAAACAGCACAAGCCGTGATGAGAACTTTTGATAAACCTTACGACCGCAAGCATTCACGTACCGTAGTGACTGTATTCCCAAAAGCAAGCCTTGCTGAAATCAAAGGGAACGAAATGATGGGGATTCATGCCTGGTCGGAACTGCTTTCAAAAGAGGGTGTCCCTATCTCGTTTAAGGAGCGTGAAATAGATGCCCGGTACCCGCGAACAGCATGGCTTCAACTCCTTTTAGAGAGAGGCATCACTATAGAAAGTCTTATTGATTATTTTTTGTGTATGGCACATCGGCATCAGTTGGCATTTTTGGAGGATAGTCCACATCTCTGGAAAACCGAAACTCACGTTCCATCAGCGATAGATGCTTGGGAAATCTACAAAGCCGATTACATTGAAAGGTTTGTAAGATATTATGCTCGGAATTGGAAAACGCCTGCAGAAGCTACCGGAAAACGGATAGCAGCTGCCAGAAGTAGGATTCCGAAAGTTCCTAATGTTCCAACAATTCCGCAGTTTCACAGCGAACCTGAAGAGACGACTTCTTCACCTCTACAACGTCTTGTGAACCAATTAGAACAGACAGTAAAAGATTTGGAACGTCAAAACAGATGGGATGCAGCAGAACAGGTCAAAGAGGTTTTGGAACATATCAAGAAGACTCTGGCGCGTGACAAAACTTCAAAGCCACCGTCTAACGCACCAAACCGAGACAACAAAAAGAAGTCGCGCTATCCGCCTCTGTAGACCTATATAAACCGTGTCCACGCCACGAGGAAGATGCCAAATGTTAATAACGCTAATTCAGAAAGAGATGATGCATCACATTCTGAGCGTCCGGTTTGTCGCGCTCCTCGTGATGTGTCTCTTACTTGTACCACTCACCCTGCACATCAATTACCGTAATTACCTCCAAAACCAAGTCAATTACAAGGAATCCCTCAAACTCTCGACCACAGAAGCTGAAGAAAAGCCGCCGGATGCGCCAGACCCGGATACAGAAGTCTCTAAACTTTTTCTTGAACCGACACCTCTAAGCGTGTTCGCCAAAGGTTTAGAGGAATCACTTCCGAGTTATCTTGGGATGACACGCAACGGCGTAAAACAAGGTTCAATGTCGCTTGGCGAAGCGCCGCTCTCCTCGGCTTTAGGGAATCTTGATTTTCTGTTTGTCGTCAGCACTGTTTTCAGTCTACTGGCACTGTTATTCACATTTGATGCTGTTGCGGGCGAAAGAGAAGCAGGGACCCTCCGGATTACTTTGTCAAATGCATTACCGCGAGATTTGTTCTTGTGGAGCAAACTCATTGGTGGATATATTGTGTTTGTTGTCCCGTTTCTGGTAGCGTTTCTGTTAGGTTTACTTTTGCTTGTCTCGCAAGGTTTCCCCTTGGGCGAGTCTGATATTTTCCTACGCGTGTTGAGTTTAACGTTAGTCTCGCTGCTCTACATTGGCGTATTTTTTTCAATAGGGACAGTCATTTCCACCTATTTGGACAATTCCAAGACGGCACTCATCGTCGCTTTTACTGTCTGGGTGCTTGCTGTGTTGATTGCACCACGCGCTGGGTTTCTTACTGCCAAACTTATTGCCCCGACACGCGCGATCCAGAGTGTCTATATGGAAAAAACGGCAATTCGCAATAACCTCAGTGCGGAAAAGGAGCAGGTGGTTGTTGGAAAGATAATCGAGACCTTAGGAACGTCGATTAATTTCAACGAGGATATGGAAAAAATCAAGGAAATAAGGGCACCTATTGACGTCGAGTATCGACAGAAATTCCAGGAACAGGTCAACAAAGTCGAGCGAGAATACCAACGTGAAAAAAAGCGGCAAGAATCGGTAGGAGAAACCCTTTCCCGAATCACACCGACATCTTCGCTCATTTATCTCGCCATGAATTTAGCCGAAACAGGAAAAATAAAAAGAAACACTTATTTTCAAATGGGCACTCGCTATTATACCTTACTTGAGGAGGAGTATTTCAGTGAAATTGCAGACGATCAATTTGCGACAATGGCGCGATTCACATCAAGTAAACCTTCAGAACCAAAGAAACTTGCGCCACCGCCAGACATGGCAGAAACCGCCTTACCAGAAACACTACGGCATTCCATAGTAGACCTACTGTTACTCTGTTTTTTAGCAGTCGTGTTGACGACCATAGCGTTTCTGAAATTCTTTAGTCTGGATATTTAATGTTAATTTTTTGGGGGCCTGTGGACAATGGATTTCTCAGGCGTAAATTATGAACATTCTAAACCCGCCTTATCAAGGACTTTCAGGGAAGCGTGTAAGTCTTTAAAATGTTACACCAGTGTAACATTCAGTATAAACGGGTTATTGTGATAAACTTAGTCGTTGTAAGAGTTTAGAGGCAATTTTGTTGCTGGTTCCCATTGCGCGAAAAAAATAATTTGGCGAAAAGTGTAACGTTTGCGTTAGCGGTAACTCTCAGTGGTTAGGAAAAAGGGGTTTAGTTTTAACCCACCCTCCTTTTGTCCGATTGAAGAGTTATTTTTATGTTTTCTATTGCTTAATATAATTCAATTATTATGTATATAATAACATATATAATGTAGGAAGGCAAATTTATTTTCGTTTGATAGCAACCAATTCGTCTGAATCGCGGATTGTCGCGGATGACACGGATTTCGCGGATTTTAAGAGTTTTCTCATTTTGAGAGCCCTCGGTTCCGATTCGGTTAGGAAACCGCGAAGAAATACCCCAAGCAAATACCCTACCGAGTCTGGCTCTGAGACGGGTGTTTTTTCTTAAATTGACCCCTATGGCTATTTATCAATACTTTTGATGATAAACAACAAGCTTTTAACCGTTTGCAACTTTTCTGGGCAGATAGTGTGTAACACAGCAATACAATCCAGAAAAGCGATACCTGCTGCGGAAATTT
The DNA here is from genome assembly GCA_022394775.1 of Candidatus Poribacteria bacterium. Taxonomy (GTDB): domain Bacteria; phylum Poribacteria; class WGA-4E; order WGA-4E; family WGA-3G; genus WGA-3G. The sequence goes on along the minus strand of JAGFCB010000129.1, from coordinate 38,870 downwards.
CAGAGTAAAACCGTAGTGCTTCGCTGCATTTGCTTGAATCTTGCAAAAGGAGATTTTGAATATGCGAAAAACAATCTTACGCTTGAAGATGTTTCACCTATCCAACAGAACCCTAACGCTATTGTTCGCAACTTTATTGATAACCATAGGCACACAACTTGCCCCTCGCGCCGACACAAGTCAATTGCTTTTGTCTGAAGATGCTCTCAAGGATCCAGGCAGTTTAGCAGTGAAACTCCAAGATACACGCGCTGTTATATGCCAACACATTGCTCCACAACTCTCTGCTGAGACCCAGCAACTCTTAGGTAAATATGATGGCATAAGCAGTCCATCTTTAGCACTTCAACGCGCCCTGATTTCGGATCTAAACAAGATGCTCCAAGCAGGGTCGCTCTACGATGCTGAGAGTTTTGCTGATATTGAACTCAGCAAACGGACCCAAGAATTTCTTGCACAAAATCCACAGAGCGGCGATTCCGTGATCCATCTAAACCGTCTTCTTTTGACAGATGCCTATCCTTATGAGTTAACCTCGCCTATAGAAACACAAACCCCTAACGATGCCAAAGAGATTGAAAAATGTAGAGAGAATTTAAGGCGGATAAAACTCGCCCTCGAAAACTACCGGGCTGAGGCAGATGGCGAACCGCAATGGCTCTCCGAGCTGTCTCCACAATATCTGAAGAAAAATGTGCTGCTTTGTCCTGCAGATACAACAGTAGGGGCTCCCGGAGTGTTAACCGCAGACGGATCGGATCCGACACTGCCGTGTAGTTATCTTTATCAATTTCGTCCTGAACAGAAAACAGGACAGGGATTTCTGTTGGAAATAGAAGGCGATATGCTGCCTATCGTGTGCTGCGAACATCATCTGCTCAATCTCAGCGTCAGTGGAAAAATTTATCGTAAGGGACCGCAGAGAAGTATTTATAACAACACCACAGTGACATCCATTTCTATCCAAACGAATTCCTCGTCGGATCTGCCCGAAGAAGTCAGAAAACAGATAGAAGAGCAGCCTCTCAAAGGCGGTAATAATCAAGCAAATAGAACTATCTTCCAAATTAAGCCCTCGGACAATCCACAAGCGAAACTTAAAGAACAATTCGGCGAGGCGTTTCTTGAATCACCAGAGGGTAAAGCACTGCTCAATCAATTAACAAGCGCATCCATAGATCGTGAAAAATTTGCATTTCTATTGGGCAAACCGATGCCAGACATCGTGTTGACCGATCCTTTAGGGAAATTCACTAAGTTAGAGACACTCCGCGGTAAATTTGTCCTGGTGAACCTTTTTTCAACAGATTCCACCACCTGTGGACCGAAGTTAAAACAGCTGGAGAAACTGCTTGCAAACTACGATGCCACCCAATTGCAAGCGGTTGGAATCAACACTGATGATTCCGTGAAAACGGTCGAGGCGTTCAAGGAGAAATACCAACTTTCGATGCCTATCTGGATAGATAAAGATGACCAGATACAGACGCTTCTCAATAGAGATATATCCGAATCGCAAACGCAATTGATAACGCTTTTTTTAAATCCAGAATTCGTTGTCAAAGATGTATTTATAGACTTCACACCAGAAAACCTTTCACAAAAGGTTAACAAACTCCTTGATTCGAAAGAGTAGTAAGTCACTGTGTCAATTTATGTCTGAGTCAGTATCTGTTCCGATAATTGATGCTGCGGGTGTAGTTGAAAATTCAGAAAAGGGAATTCAGCAAACCTTGTAGCGTAAAACGAGGTAAAACATGCTACGAACGCTAATTCAGAAAGAGATTCTGCATCACCTTCTGAGTGTCCGATTTGTCGCGCTCCTGTTGATGTGTCTTCTGCTTATCCCGCTCACGCTTTCTATCAATTATCAAAACTATCATCAAGATTTGGTGGATTACCAAGAAGCTGTTAAACTGGCGAACATTGAAGAGAAGACAGTGAACCCGAAGATGCCGCTGGAACCGGAGCTCGAAGTTTCCAAACTTATCCTCAAACCGACACCTTTGAGTGTCTTTGCAAAGGGATTAGAGGACTCACTGCCAGGTTATCTTGGTATGACGCGCAATGGCATTACACAGGGCCCCCCAGCAACGTTTTCAGGACCGCTCTCCCAACTTTTAGGGCATCTCGATTTTCTGTTTGTGGTTAGCACGGTTTTCAGTCTGCTTGCACTCCTGTTCACATTTGATGCGATTGCTGGGGAGCGAGAAGCGGGCACGATCCGGATTACCCTATCAAACGCTGTGCCGCGCGATCTCTTTTTGTGGAGTAAGTTAATCGGTGGTTACCTTGTGTTCGTAGTTCCGTTTCTGGTGTCGTTTCTATTCGGGTTACTTCTGCTTGTCTGGCAAGGGTTTCCTCTTGGCGAATCAGCCGTTTTTCCACGAGTCCTGGGTCTGACGGCTATCGCGCTACTCTACATCGGGGTGTTTTTTGCAATAGGAACAGTGATTTCTACCTACTTGGATAGTGCCAAAACAGCCCTCATCGTTGCCTTCACCGTTTGGGTGTTTGCCGTACTAATTACACCACGCCTCGGTTTTCTTGCAGCGAAAGTTATCGCCCCAGCACGAACTGCCCAGAGTGTCTATATGGAGAAGAAAACCTTGAGAGACGATTCCAAAGCAGAACTCGAAAAGAAAAAAATGAAACTCCTCATAGACCTCCCGCCGGACGATCAAGGACGTATAATCGTAACGGGCGAGAAGATGAATGAACTCATAAAACCCGTTGAAGAGGAACATCGATTAAAATTCCAGGACCATGTTAACAGACTTGATCGAGACTACAAACGTGAAACAAAACGACAAGAACAGGCGGGTGAGACACTTTCCCGAATCACACCGACATCTTCCCTCATCTATCTCGCGACAAGCTTAACACAGACTGGAAAGGCACAAAGAAACAATTACCTTCAAACGGGCAATCGCTATTATGATATGCTCCATACAGATTTGTTCAGCAAAATCGATGATTATGCTACCAAAAGAATGTACAATCCGGCGACTGATATTGTTAAAATCACACAACCGCCACCTTTGGAAACGGACACCTTAGCGGAGACATTCCGCCAGTCGGCAGTGGATGTACTCCTGCTCTGTTTCTTTGCGGTAACGTTGACGATCGTAGCGTTTCTGAAATTCTTTAGATTGGACATTTGATGTGCATATTAGTCGGTTCTGAAATTATGCACCCTTTTTACTTCCATATTGGATCATTAATTATAAAAGTAGATATCCAAACGTTTTTAACCCCCTAAATCCCCCTTATCAGGGGGACTTTGAGTCCTATTATAGAGACTCCATTTCAAGGGGAAATATGTTTAAACCATGCAGCACTAACGAAGGAGACATAACGAAAATGAGAAGTACAAACGTTTTTAAAATGCTCACATTTTTGACAGTTGTGGGCATCGTCATTTTTTGGGGGAACCAAGTGAACACACAAACTCATACCTTCATAGAATCAATAGAAGGTAGGTCAACACCAGATACCATTCCTGAAAAATATCCTGAAGCGTATGACGGACCGCAAACCGTGAAGGGATTGATGAATGCCTTTGATGCGGCATACAACCAAAAGTTTTCAAAGGCGAAGGTAGTGGCACTTTGGGATGGCGTTGCTTATAGTAGTGAGCTTGCAATTAGGGGTGAAATAGACGCGAGACATTCACGCGTAGAGTGGCTCCAGATGCTTTTGCAGAGAGGTATCACTATAGAGGATTTCGACGATTATAGGATCTATATATCAAAGCGACATACTTTGGCATTTTTGGAGGATAATCCAGATTTACGGAAAATCGGGTTTCGCGGTATGCCTGTAACGGATGATCCGGAAGCTTATAAAGTCGCTTATATTGATAAACTGGTCGCCAAACGGATTGAGGACCACAAGAAACAGATGGAACGCGCGAAAAAACGGATTGCGCGTGCCAAGGAACGTATTGCACGCGCCAAGGAGCACCCCAATCCGAAACAAGTTGAACACGCCAGAAAACAGATTGAGGACGCGGCAAAACAACTCAGACGTGCCCAAGAGGGTTTAGAACGTTTTCAGAACCGGACATCGTCACCTCAGAAACCCAAAAAGTGGAATAGAATAAAAAAGACCACCTATCCGGCTTTATAGGGCACTTTTGGGCTACTCTGTTAATGCTTCCGCAAGAACGTGGAACCCAAAAACCGATATCGTCAAAATCACGCAGCCACCATCTCTGGAAACTCCAACCTTAGGTGAAACCTTTCGGCAATCGATGGCGGATATCTTGTTACTCTGCTGCTTTGCGGTCGTGTTGACAACTGTGGCGTTCCTGAAATTCTTCCGTTCAGATATTTGACTATTAGGTATGTTGTCAATAGTTACACTTTTCGTGTAATTTTTTAACACATTGCTTTTTCTGAATTTCTCATGAAAGAAGGGATTAACCCACTAAAATGCCTCCGAAATCCGACAATATTAAAAATAGTGCAACCTTTTTGACCTTAAAACGCGTCTTATGACATAAGCATATATTGTCTGAAGTTAAAAAAACGAGGCTAAAAGAATGCAACGCCTCTGAATTAGGACAACAGAAACACAGGGGAGGCAGCAGAATGAAGTGGACTTTTCGCAGTGTAGGTGGTTTATTTAGGATTCCACTTTTGACAGTTTTAGGACTCGCTATTTTGCTGGCAGGTTGTAGTACGAACTACTCATACACACATACGCGGGGGTACAGTTCTGAAATTAGCACATCGGATTTGCAGTTACGTGAACATGTTAAGTTCCACTGGACATCACTTTCCACGCCTGAAAAATATACCGGATCCCAAGATGCACAGGACCTGATGAAAGCGTTAGATGCGGGTTATAACAGTGGACATTCAAAGTCCGATGTGAGTGTATCCCTCACGGTTGATAACGAAAAAACAAGTTATAGCAGTGACCTTACAGAACATGAGATAGATATAAGGTATCCGCGTGCAGAATGGCTCCAGATGCTTTTGGATAGAGGGATCATCGTAGAAAATTTCGGTGACTATTCCCGTTACCTATTAAAACGGCACACGTTGGCACTTCTGGAAGATAACCCGAACTTGTGGCAATCAAAGCTTTTCGATATTCCACCAACGGATAATTGGGAAACTTATAAAGCCGCTTATATTGATAAGTTGATAAAAGACCATACCAAGAAATCGGAAACTAAATAACCGTGAATTTTCGCTAAGGCATCGCGAGCGACAAGAAACACCCCAGCAAAACACTCGCACCTACAGCGAAGAGTATCAAGCAGAAAATTGAATGGCTCTGGGTGTAGGTCTTGCTTGAATACAGCCCAGTTTTTTGGTATCATATACACAGAAGCAAATCAACCATAGGAGAAACCTGATGTTAGAAACCCGTGAACTCACGAAAGTCTACAATGAAAGCGTTTTAGCTGTCAACGAATTGAATATGAAAGTGGATGATGGTGAAATCTATGTCGTCCTCGGTGCGAACGGTGCCGGTAAAAGCACAACGATTTCCATGCTACTGAACTTTATCGAACCGACAAGTGGCACCGCGCTGATAGATGATATTGAGATTCCGAAGTTCCCACTGGAGGCGAAGAAGCATCTCGCTTACGTCTCTGAGAACGTTGAACTCTATCGGAACTTCACAGCACGACAAAATCTCTCCTTTTTTGCGAAACTCGGTGGACGCAAGAAGGTATCGAACGAGGAACTCGATGCGACCCTCGGACGCGTTGGTCTACCCGAGGAAGCCTTTACAAGGCGCGTCAAGACATTCTCGAAAGGAATGCGTCAACGTTTAGGTATAGCGATTGCGATTATGAAGAACGCAAGAGCCGTGTTACTCGATGAGCCGACTTCAGGCTTGGACCCCAAGGGTGGTGCTGATTTTCTGAATCTGCTTCGCGAGTTAAAAGAAGAAGGGAAAGCGATCTTCATGTCCACGCACGATATCTTCCGTGCCAAGGAGATTGCTGACAGGATCGGCATTCTGGTCCAAGGGAACCTTGAGCGGGAATTGACGCGTGATGAGATTCAAGCAGAGGATCTTGAGGCGTTGTATCTGCATTATGTTGCCGGATACGAACCCGAGGAAGATGCTACCGAGTAAACAGAGAAAGGTAAAAAACATGGCAGGATGGAAAAAAAAGGGGCTGATTTTCATTATCGCAATGGGGATGCTGCTGCCAAGTGCGCTGTTTGAGGGCACATCGGCGGCGGAGACGGAAGAATCCACACCCCCTAATGGAAACAGCACGAAAACCAGAGATGAGCAAGACCGGCATATCAAGATAGAAATCGAGCGGCAGAAGATGAAATCAGCAGAAAGGCTGATGACAATAAAGAAAATTGAGCTCGAAAAGCTTCAGGCAATGATGAAGGAGGAAAACAACATTGTCACCGTCGCCGAAGTGAATACCGCAAAGGAAGGCTACGAAACGGCGGTCTCTGAATATGAACAGGCAAAACTGGAGCTGCAACGCGTAGAGCTTGAATCGCTACAAGATGAATGGCACATCAGCGTTGAAGAGACAAGTCTATATGAATCTCGCGATGGCAGAGAGATGTTCTCGATTACCCTGCGGAACAACTCATCGCCTGTCAAACTCGTCGAAAGTTCCGAAGTCGTCGGACAAGATATTATCATTAGTGCACAGATTGATGATATCTTCGTCACAATTAGAGAACAAGAGAGTTATGGCTCCAGTGGTGCGATTATCACCGAACCTTATGAACAACGCATTGAGACGCTCAAAGAAGATGAATCTGTCACGCTGAAGTTTGAGCTGATAAAAGAGAATATACGAGATGTCGTCGTGGAGCTAAAATACTCCGGGCGAGAGGAAAATAAGAACATCCACCTCAGTCAGGAAGATCCGTATATCTCTGTGGTGTCGGCGCGGCGTTATAAAGAAGGCGACCGCCGACGGCTGGAAGTTGTTCTCAGGTACGGGGCACTAAATGACGAAACAGCGGATGATGAAACAGAGGTAGTAGATACTACAGCACAAGAAGATGACGAAACAGAGGTAGTAGACACTACTACAGCACAAGAAATTAACAACATCTATGTCTCTATCAAGGACGACACCGCTGCTATCATCGGTTTTCCTTATGAACATCGTATTCCAACGCTCAAAGATGGAGAGGAAAAAACGCTTGATTTTGAACTGCGACGGAATGTGGACAGCGTCACTGTGAGTCTCACATACCTTGAGGAGGAAAACCCGTATAAAATCCACCTTGAGGAGGACACGCGCCATATCTCTATCCTGAGTGCGAAGAAGTTTCGGGTTGCCAGCAACACAGGCGGGCAAATGATGGTAACGCTTCAGTTAAAGAACACATCTACAACTGAAGCGATGTCGATCAATGCGACCCCTGAAGAGATCGCTGCCGCGAATGAGATTCGCTCGATTTATGTCTCCTTACTCGATACGGTTGATGGCACGAACATCGTCAAACCTTATGAGGCGAAGATCCCGGTTCTCGGTTACAATGAAACTGTGGAATTAACATTCCAACTCCAGAAAGATGTCGAGAGCCTGCAGGTCTCGTTGAACTACCCCGAGCTTGAAATGCCAGAGACGCGGTTGATCTATCTACAAAAAGAGTCCGCTCTGGATGTGGTAAACGTCAGTTCACTCCGCTTTTCGCAAGAAGGGAATCTCGGGAGCAGCGTCACCTACGATCTAACGCTGGATCGGTTGGCAGAAACGGAAAATACATTCCAGTTGCGCGTTATTAACCTACTGAACCGGCTCTCTTTTGAGTTTCAAGACCCAGAAACCCAGTCTCGACAGTCTCAGGTGAAATTTACGCAGGAGCAGTCAAAGCGGAATCTGTCCCTGATTGTCTATTTGCCGGAAGAATTGGATGCCTCCTACCTTGATAGCACCCTTGAGTTTTATGTCGCAGTCCTTGATGAAGCAGAAGCGAATGAGCTGGGTGGTGTCAACAATCGGTTGGACGATCTACCTGCTGAACAGATTGCGAGTATACAAGGTGGTGTAGAGCGGTTTGAACTCATTCCAAAGGGTGTGCCGGAGATTGAAGTGTTCGTGCAGAATGCATTCCAGACGATCAAAATAGGCGAAGAGGTTAATATGACAGCGACGCTAAAGAACATCGGTACCCGCGATCTCATTGACATCCGTATGATCGTTGACGTTAACACCGATTGGAAATACACCGTTGTCCCGGAAGTTATCGGTTCACTCGTTCGGAATGAGGAAAAAGAGATACAGCTGACGCTGAGTCCACCTTCAGACATCGGGGTCGGCGAATATCAGGCGAAGTTGAATGCCGAAGTCACCGTTGATAACCGTAAGTTTGAGGCACGCGACCGCTCAATTACGGTGCAAGTTGAATCAAAGACGCAGATGTCGGTGACAACACTGCTGTTTGGTGCCTTGATCCTCCTGATGATTGCGATTGTCATCGTTACAATCCGTATTAGCCGACGTTGAAGCATAGCCGTCAGTACGGAAAACCCTTCGGGTTTTCCTTTCAGTGGTCAGTTATCAGTTCCAAGAGGTGTTAGAACTATCAAAACTTTCTTTAACTGAGAACTGAGCACTGAGAACTATTGAAATGGAGATTTAGCATGAACAAAAGGTTGACGGCACTTGCGGTCTGTCTACTTCTGAGTATTGTGGGTGCCGTCTCAGCACAGCGACTTATCTCGCTTCAACCCGCACGCGCAATAGAACTCGCCTTACAGAACAACGAGACAGTCAGAAAAGCCGAGAAAGTATTAGAACGCGCGAAGGCAAACCTCCGTGTATCCAAAGCCGTGTATCTACCACAAGTGGGGCTCACCGGTGAATATCAACGTCAAAAAGATGGCGATATCGATGAGAGAGACTATCTCACCCGCGCACAAATGAGCGTCCTCTTGGCACAATTCGGTGAAATTCCTGCCGGACTCGACGCTGCACAGGAAGAGGTCCGTAAAACAGAAATCGAATACGAACGGGTAAAAAAGGAGAGTGTTCACGCTGTTCGGAATATCTGGCACAATATCATCTTGACCCAAGAAGAAATTGAACAACGCCGCGCTATTGAGATAAAGTTGAAGGAAAAACTCAAAGGCACACAACTCAAGCAAGAAGAAAAACGGATCGGTTTCCTGAGTCGCCTCAATACGGAACTCGAACTCTCAGAACAGCAGCTCGCACTCAACGAACTCCAACGCCGACTTGATGTGGATACCGCCGAACTCATTAGACTCACCGGACTCGATCCACTCGCACAGGTCGCTCTCTCAGACGCTCTCCCTGATGACGATGTGACGCTGGAGACCGCCGTTGAACTCGCACTTGGGAACAGCCTCGATTTACGCGACCTACGCGGTGATATGATACGGCAAGAACGCCTCGCCGCGGAGACAATATGGAACCGGTTCCCCGAACTCTCTGCTGAGGCACGCTACAAAGATCTCCATGTGCTACTGGAGCAACACCAGCAGAACCGGACCTGGGACGCAAAAGCACTTTATGATCCAATAATATTCGACCGAGAACGAGACCAGTCGAGTATTTTTCAGACGAACCCCCGCACTCAGGACGGATGGGAGGTCCGCTTTAACCTCAATATCCCGCTGTATGATGGAAAAAAGACGACGAACCTTCGCGCTGCAGAACTCGCAGAACTGGAGCGACTCCAATTTGCGTACGGTGAAAAAACGAAATTGATCCGCGTCGCCGTGAGACGCGACTATCGCGCCGTGGCGAATGCGAAAGAACGGATGGAGATTGAGGCGCAGCGATTGGAAATCCGTGAACGCTATCTACGAACAATAGAGCGGGTACTCGACGAAGTCACGTTTGATATTCCGGGCTATCAAGGATTGACTTTCAACGACGCGTTTCAAGCACAAGCACAATTCACAGAGACGCAACGTGTCTTTTATCAGGCGCGCCGAGACTACGCGCGGGCAAAGGAACAACTCCGAGAAACAATGCAATGGATCGAATAACATACCACCAAAGAGACTCGCATGGAGGAAATATGAGAGATACTTCAACAATACACACTGAGCTCAACCATTTTGATGAGCAGGAACTTGTCACGCGCGCTCAGAATGGCGATACAGAGGCGTTCAACCCACTTTTGCGTAAATATCAGCAGAAGATTTTTCGTCTGATTTACCGTCAGGTTCATGACCATGAAACAGCGAAAGACCTCTGTCAAGAGGTCTTCCTCAAAGCATGGCAAGCGTTGCCAAAATTCAACGGACAATCTGTGTTCTATACTTGGCTCTACAAAATCGCTGTCAATTGCAGTATTGACTTCCTCCGCAAACAAAACAAGCAGATTATTTTCACCTGCGAAGCATTACCCCAAAATGCAGACGATGTCCTGCCGATGATCCAGATGCAGCCATCGCCTTGTCAAATCCTTGAAAAGGAGGAACTTGGGCACACTATCCGTAGAGCCGTGCAGCAATTGCCACCTGCCCAACGTCAAGTGTTTCGTTTGCGTTACTTTCACGAACTCCCGATAAAGCAAATTGCCTTACACATGAACAAGTCGGAGAGCACTGTTAAAACGACCCTGCATCATGCCCGAAAAAAACTTCAAAATATACTGCGTCCTTACCTTCAAAATGAACATCTTACATAGTATATTGTACCGCAAACTTTCCAGTTTGCGCATTACATAAAAAGCACATTGTACCGCAAACTTTCCAGTTTGCGCCCATAGCACACAAACTCGAAAGTTTGTGCTACAAGGGTCGCAAGGTCAACCTTCGGAGAAAATGTCTCCTATTGATTTATTTCACTCGTCAGAAAAGAAACCTGTGCGACAATAAAGAACAACAGATTAAACAGCACCAGCAACCCGACCTGAGATAACACACTCCGATAAGAAACCCGCTCCTCAAAGACCGGCACAGCGTCCGGATCCACCGGTTTCTGAGATAATCCCTCTTTCACAGGATAGATATGGAGACTCTCAGGATCACTCCGATCCTCCGTTTTAATGAAGTCTATAAACGTCTGACGATAACGGCGCGCCTGTTTCACAAAATTCATATAACTCACGATACCCGTATTCGCAAACCCTTCCATCGCATACTGGAAAGTCGCTATCGGAGAGATTTGGGTAAGGTCACGGGCGAGCTGCACCTGCCTAAACTGACTGTCAATCTGCCCATCAGCAAACCGAGTTTTCGTCTCTATTTCTCTGCTGAAGTAGTCTGCCCAAAGACGCGTTGCTTCTGGATTCTCAACAGATGCTGCCTTACTTAACTTAGACGACGCTCCTCCATTCGGACGAAATTCATCTCTCAGCTGCCCCAATTGCGCCTCCTTCTGCATTGAGACTTCGTCAACTGATAAGATCGGATTAAGATTACCGACAAAAGTACCCAACAGGCTTGGAAAGACAAACGCCAAGCAAACCCAGGTTAATAACAACCACACTAAACTTGTAATAGGATTCGAGACGCGACTTGAGAAAAAAAGTCCGAGAAAGATAAAAATGGAGACGTGCAACGCAAAGAGTCCCACCATCCCCAAAATTCTCAGCCAATGACCCGATGCAAACGGGATATTTCCGAAGAGTAGAATCACCAATAAACTTATGAGGATACCCACAATGAGCGGCACCATAAGCGTTAAAAACGCACCGAGGTATTTCCCCAACAACACCTGTCCGCGTGAGATAGTGTTGGACATTATCAGACTCAACGTACCGCGCGCCCGCTCCCCGGCAATCGCATCGAAAGTGAACAAGATCGCAAAGAAACTCATCAAGACCCCGATGAAAACCCAGTCAATCTTGATCCGTTGCATCGCGCTCTGACTCTTAATCTGTAAAGGATACTCTAATGTCCACGGGGGTGTCCATTCGTAATCTTCCGTTTCATGTTGACCGGTTCGACTCCATGAACCGCCACTCTCCATCTTGACAGAACGCGGTATCTGGGCATCCGCGCCATCGGCACAGAAAACCAGCCGACTTGGAGATTTGGCAATCTCCCCAGGTCCTACCAGTGCTAACTCCGCCAAACTTTTATTCGCGGAATTTTCGATATGTTTTGTCTGCTGTGTCCCCTGTCGGTTATAGGTATTGACTTGCACCATGTAGCCATCGCCACCGAGACTGTACATCAGCGCGTTCGCTACAAACAGGACAGGCAGCAGAATTATCATCAAGGCGAACCGGAGCGTCGTGAGATTGTGGTATATTTCCTTTATCGTAATCTGCAAAATCATTTGCCTACCCCTTTCAACTCATATCATATCGTAGGAAGGACACATAAGCTGTCATGAATAGAACGATATTCCATGCCAATAAAATCAAAATATCCATTGATGCGCGTGCGAAACTTTCTGAGAGGTTAAGCCTGTTATGTTCAAAATTAGGCAGATCCGCCAAATCTGCAGCTCCCTTATCTGTGGAGAACCACGCCACCGAAGAAAACGCCTCTTTATCCTTCAGATATTCAGTAATCTCACGTTTATAGGCTCTGGAACCCTGAATAAAATCGTTATAACTTCTCCGGTCGGTCCCCGCTATTGTCCCAACAGCGAAGTGATATACATCCGCGAACGAGATACGGGAGAGTGCGTCAGCGAACGCCGCATTCCGCTCCTGTTCTTCCGCGGGTTTATTGAGAATTTCCTCTGCTTTATCGGCATACGCAACCCGAAGTTGTTCTTGATAGCCTAAAATTTCTTGGAAGACAGAGGTATCCGCTCTGCTAACACTGTTGACGCTATAATTTTCTATTAAAAAATATCCACCAGACCAAGAACTGCTACCAGTCCCTGTTGATGATGTCTTAGGTTCCCACGTAATTGACTTTGTTATATTTTCGTAGCCCCTCTGTTTGACGTGGGCATCCCGTTCCTTTCTAAATTGATCCCAGACCTCAGAGGCAGATTGGACAAACACAGCTTCAGGTTTCGACTGGTACGGTGGGAATTTCTCCACGGCAAACGCAACGACATTTGAATGAACACTCGTTAGAATCACCCACAGAAACATCGAAAGGATTAAGGTCGTCGCAGCCGTCTTCGTCCATACTGACAGGAATAACCCTAAAAGATACCATGTTGATACGTACAATAGCGAAATACCGAATATCAGGACGATGTGGGCAATATCATTTCCATCAAAGGCAGTAACTGGGGAAGAGACAGCGATTAGCAGTGCTACGATTAAACTCACCAAAACAATCGGGAACAAAGACAACATACCGCCAAGGTATTTCCCCAACACTATCGTATCTCTCGGTATTGAATTGGATAATACAAGCTTCAGCGTGCCGTCCTCTCTCTCCCCCGAAATTGTATTGTAAGCAAACAGGATTGCTAAGGCACTCAGCACGATTTTGAAGATGAAAACCACATCAACAGTTAGAAACATCGCAAGGAAGGGGTTGTCTGAACCTCGCTTCTGCGTCGGTGCCCCCCATATTGGGAAAGAGAGTTCAAAGATGGGCTTTGCCAATTCAACAGTGACCGTATTGGCACCGTCGTTCTCCATTCCTACGTTAAAGATACTCAAAGGATTCGGTTTTCGATGCGCTTTCGGTTTAATTTTACTATAGAGTTCCCATTCCCGCGCTTCCGCCTTCGCCTCACGGGCAGCAGTATTATAACCGGACAAACGCTTCTCGTAATCGTCCACCTGAACGAAAACCGCGACAGCAGTTGAAAGCACGCACACGATAAACCCAATCATAAATTGGGATGTCAACACGTTTGAAACAAATTCTCGTTGGATAACAAGCCAAAGCATAGCCATAAACTTACCTCTGAACAGTTATTGGTCGTTAGTCGTCAGTTATCGATTATCAGAAGAGCGGCTATCGTAGTTTCCGTAGGTTGGGTTGAACGGGAACCCACGAAAAATTTCACACAAAAGATGACCTTCAAGTTCATTGGGAAACCTGACATTACCAAAGTCCGAGTGAAACCCAACGCTTTTTTATTCCCAGAGCGATTAGTTTGTTGGGTTTCGCTATACCTATTTCTATGGATAGAGTCATCAAAATCAGAACCTGCCATATATAGTAAAACCTAAAAATACGTAGACAGTTTTTCAGTAAAGGAAACCCTCACTGCCGCTGGCGAGGGAGTTTTTGCTTGGGTGTTTCCCCTAGTATCCTCGCCTTCCTATAATGTTGAAATAATTGTGAACTTTACCGTTCAACCCAACCTACATCCGGACTTGGATTTTTATTGTACAACTCGCGTAACTATAGTATTGATTTTTCCCTACCAACATAATTGCGACTGACTATATTTCGAGAAACAAATATCTATTCATAAACGATCGTCCCCCGCTTAATATGACCCCAAGTGGTAGCAACCTTATCTTTCGGTGAAACAGCGAGGAAACCTTTCATCGCTTCCGCAATTTCAGCCTGAGAGAGCGCACGTCGCCAGACACCGACTTCGTCAATAGAACCGTTCTCGAAGATATACGACGGATCACCTGCTGCGCATCCAATGCGCAGGTCTAAGTCATTCGTACCCATAAAGGCAAAGTTCTCCTCGCCTGCAGAATGGATCTCGCCATTTAGGTAGATTCTCCGAGTCTTGCCATCATAAGTCCCAGCGATGTGATGCCACCTTTTATTCACCACAGGACCATTGGTGATAAATCCCCATGATTTTTGACCTCCGCCCAAGACCATACTGATATCTGCTCCCTTGAATTCAAAGACACCATCAAAGAATCCTAAGCCATAGGACGTATGTCGTTTCAGAGCCAGGATCCGACCACCTTTATCAATACACGACCCTCGAGCCGCGTTCCAATCTTCATGATATACCCAAGCCATCATCGTTATCTCACCCTCGATTTTTAGCAGATCGTCCGCTGGAATATGGACACAATCATCGCCTTCCGGTTCAGCAGCAATATGAATCGCATCTCCATATTTGCCTTCAACAAAATCCACATTAGCAACGACTTCGGCATCAAGATCGTTGCCGGAGGCATCCAGAATCTTCTTACCTTTCACATTGTCAAAGCTAAAATAAACGACGATGTCCCGGTCCAGTCTGGCAGTCGCTTGGCTTGTTGTGAATAATAGCCCAGCGATAAAAAGAAATACTATCCATCTCATTGATATTTCCTCCGAAAGATTTCAAAATCCAATTAGTCAGCAACTGCCCTCCGCTTAATATCGCCCCAAGTGGTAGCAACCTTATCTTTAGGTGAAACCACAAGCATGTTGCCTTTCATTACTGTTCTGATTTCAGTTTGGGTAAGAGAGCGGCTCCAGAGTGCTACTTCATCGATAGCACCGTTGTCAAAGGCATACTGCGGCCGGTCCTTGGCACATCCAATCCGCAGTGCCTGGTCATTGACTTCAGGAAAAACCTTATTAATAGGACCAAATTTCTCACCTTCAAAGAGGATTTCCCCATCAAGATAGATTTTCACAAACGCGCCGTCGTAAGTCCCGACGACGTGATGCCATTTTTTATTTTCCGTCCTCGGAAGGGTACCACTAAATCTCATCTGATTTCCGGCCCCACCCAAGATCATCACTATAACGGTGCCCTTTAAACCATCAAGGCGCCAGTGAGCCTCCTTAACTTGGAAGACAGCCATGCCGTAGGCATGCATGTTCGCAAGCCCAGCATAGCACCCTTTATCAAACCAGTACCCTGAGCCATTAGCCCAACTTTCTCGATAAACCCAAGCACTCATGGTTATCTCACCACTGATTTTCAGAGACTGCCAAGCCGGAACGTTGACACATTCCTCGGTATCAGCAGTAATCTGAATCGCGTTGCGATGTTTGCCTTTAACAAATTTGGTTTTGCCGACAATCTCGGCATTGTGCTGGTTGTCAGAGACATCAAGAATCTTCTTACCCGTTACATTGTCAAAGGTGAAATAGACAACAAGGTCATCTTCCAGCCCCGCAAAGACGAAGTTCACTGCCAATAGCACAAGAATCAAAGAAAATAGTATCCGTTTCATTTTTTCTCCTTCAATGGATATTGATGCGGAACGATCTCAACAATTTTATTCCCAGCGTTCGCCTCAAAAAAGGCAACAATATCATCAATCATTTCACTTTTAATTTCATGCCCGGTATCCTCGTAGGTAACAAATTGGGCAGGAATCCCAAGCGTTTTGTATATTGATTGGCTTAAGTCCCAGCGATCCGGCATCATTTTAACTTCAATAAGACTTTTGATCGATCTGGCACCTATTTTATCATAAGCATCCTGATACGACGGAATAGCATCATTGTCATCAAGTACACCCATGTAGATGTACTGGGACACCTTCTTATATGACGTTTCATCAAAGTCAATCCCAGCGATCTCTTTCACGTCCGCAATTCCGATGGGATAGCGCATTATGGTATCATTCCAGCGATCCGTTGGAAAGGTCAGTATACTATTGACACCACCCGTCGCAACCGCCCGGACAACCGTTGGGTGCAAAATCGCAAACCGATTTGTAAACAACCCTGAAGCCGAAAATCCGTTCATGAAAACCTGCTCATTTACCTTCATGTCATTGTGCCGCAGAAGTTGCTGTGCATGGGCTATCATTTTGATAAGTTGTAAGTCGATCCGCCTAAGTCCACCCTCTTCAATCAGGAGGGTATCCCTATCTAAAGCATGCGTGTAGATATGCATCCGCTCGCCGCCGGGTCTCAGGAAAACAGGCACAAGCAATGGGACTTTCAGTTTTCTTGCGACTATAGTAGCATGAGATCTCTCTGCTAATCCCTTCGCATTCTTATCGTGAACTTTAAAATTGTCGCTAACTGTTCCCGTGTTGCAAGGCTCTACCAGTAGATGAACCGGCTTGCTGGAATCTATTCCTTGTGGAACGAACAGATAATACGGAAAAGCAAATCCTTCTGTGAGGTCCACTGAAACGCGGCAAAGCAATTCATTCGAGAGTTCCAGTTCTTCAATACCTGTTACATGGAGAGGTGTCATATCCACAAAAGTAGGCGTAACTGGATCGGGACCCTCCGTCGTAAATGTAAGGATATACTCTTCCAGCAACACTCCTGCCATGTTTCTGTAACCTTCATTGCGTCCCAATATAAGCCGGTAGATCTTTGAAGGTGATAGGCGTTGATTAAACGAAATAACGAGGGTTGTATTGTCATCTTCCCACTGGACATCACCAAGTGGAACCCCAGCAAACCCGACATCCATTCCCTGCATCCTCTCGCTGAAGACGACTCGTATTTCCTTTAGATCCGTAGAAACTTTTTCAGACACGTCCGGAATAGTTCCTTCTACTTTTGGAGGTGTTGCATCTTGCTGTGTCAAATCAGCATGTTCGACGACTTGACACTTCTCAATAACAGCCTCGTCACGGTAGCTGTTTTGCCATCTATATGTCCACGTGTTGCCAATCTGCAAGGAAAGGTATTGTTCCCCTTTGACTGGAACATTGTATTCAAGCAGCTCTGCTTCCGTTACAACACCGTTGGCATGTTCATAGCGCATCTTCACAAGTCCAACCCCTTTAGCGAACCACAAATAACGAGTGCCGTTCACAAGCGAACTCTTGAGCTCAGAACCGGCATCGGCACCTGTGAAGACGGTTTTATGCTTCAGACATATCGTGAAGACGTCTGCGGAGACCTCCACCGCTTCATGCTCCTCTAAGGTTGTCTCGATTTGTGAATCCCAATCCCCTTCCTCTGTCCAAGTATCTCCGACAACAAGAGGAAATCTAAACAGGTCTGTCGGATGGTGCACAAGATAACGGACCAACATGTACCTCGGCGATGGGTCCCCTTTACCCATTCCACGAGTTTGATAACTTGCAGATGTCAAAGTCGTATCGGTTTCCCTGAGCGTAACAGTACCATCCGCCAAATGTTCTCCGCTTTCCGTAGCAGCACTGGCACTCAGAACGATGGTGCGTTCATCTGAATATTGATACGGGTTAATTTCAACTATATCGGGACCCGAATTCGCCTCGAAAAATGCGATCACATCATTAATCATCTCCCGCCTAATTTCATGCCGGGTATTCTCGTACGTGACAAATTGCGCGGGAATTCCAAGTGTCTTGTATATCAACTGACTCATCTCCCAGCGATCCGGCATCATTTTCGCGCCGATGAGGCTTTTGACCAACTCAGCATCCACCTCATCGTAAGCATCGCGATACGGAACCGTGTCATTGTTATCCAACCCACCCATATAAATGTACTGGGAGACTTTCTTATACGCTGCTTCGTCAAAGTCAATCCCAGCGATCTCTTTCACATCCGCAATTCCGACAGGATAACGCATTGGGGTTCCGTTCCATTGATCCGTTGGGAAGGTCGGAATGCAGTTGACACCCCCCGTTGCAACCGCACGGACAACCATCGGGTGCAAAATCGCAAACCGATTCGTAAACGTCCCAGAAGCCGAAAATCCGTTCATGAAGACCTGCTCATTTATTTTTACGTTGTTGTGTTTCAGAAGTTGTTGCGCGTGCGCTATCATTTTGATGAGTTGTTCGTCTATTCTTCTCAGGTCTCCCTCTTTAAGCAACAGGGTATCTCTATCCAAGGCGTGCGTATAAATTCGCCACCGTCCTTCACCTGGACGCGGAAAAACAGGCACCAGTAGTGGAGCTCCTAACTTGCGTGCAATTTTGTTAGCGTGCGAGGACCTTTTTAACGCCAGGGACTTTGCCTTGCCATCGTGGCGTTCAAAATCGTCACTGGTTGTTCCGGTATTACACGGTTCTACCAACAGGTGAACGGGTTTACCGAAATCCATATCTTGTGGAACAAACAGATAATACGGAAAGGAAAATCCCGCTGCAGGGTTTGCTGCCACACGGGCAGCTAACCCTTTTGAAATATCCAGGTTTTCGGTGTTTTCAATGTGAACAAAATCAACATCCCGCTGCGCCCAAACAGCACTCGATGCACTGCACAAAAGGATTATTAACACTGTCAAAACAAAGAAACTGCTTGTCATTTGTTGTTTTCTCCTAACTTCCCTTGAAAACCAAGGATAACTTCAGAAAAAGTAGATTGCCTTACTATAATGTCGCGTTTTAAGAGAGAAAGGTTGCATAAAATGCGACTTTAGGCAACCTTTTCGTTTATGGTGTTTATTCGTTACCAGAACCAGTAGATTTGATCTCATATTGCGTGAGTTCAAGGCTCTTCTCTACCTTTGAATCAGCGGATTTACGGACAAACTTCACAATTCCGACATTAGGTGCCAACCAGAGCGTCGTTAATTCTATATCAGACGTATCTAAAGAAGTCGGCTTTGTCGCGCCCTCTTTTTTTGTTGCCTCTGTATACCAATACTCAATTTTCAAACAGCCTTCAAATGTCCCCGCGAGGGTCTTTACGGTTTCTTTAGCTGTCACTTTCCCTTTTTCGACCAAATCAATAGGAATAGAATTAACCTGATCGCCGCCCGGAATCTGGAAATCAGGACTTTGCACTTTCAGCTTGAGCGTTATGGATCCACTGATCCGCATTGCCGTCCACTCCTTATCAAAAATGATAGGGGTCGGGAGAAGATAGAAATCGTCTTCCGCTTCGACCGCAATCTCATAACTGAAATCGGCACTGGCACCACCAGTTGTTGAGATACCTTGCTGTTCTTTGATATCCGCGTCCATATCTCTACGGAGCCTCGCCTCAAACGCTTTTTCCACCTCATCACCAACAAAAAAGGCGATCCCGTTCTTACGGATTTGGTAAAAATTGGGATGAATGTAATGTTCGTAATCTGTCCAATCTTCCGAAGTCGGTTCATAACTGAAGGCGTGATACATCTCACCTTCAACCTTCTTTTTTTCTACAGCACGACGTGTTAATTTGTTTCCGTCCTGATCCTCGTAAACCCAGAAACTTCCGGTCGTGTGTGGGAAATAGTCGGTCACCGATTTCTCGGCTATCAATGCTGGGCTAACACCAAAAACAAGCAACAGACTAAAAAGGACACGAAATCTTTTCAACATAATAGGTGCCTCCAATTGATAAAATCACTGATCATCACCCAAAATACCAGCCAAAATAGCGCGTTGGACGCCTGTGCTATCAGCGCTTTTCGTGATGGTAACATCAATAGTATCCGCCTCCAACGGCGGTTTCTTAGACGCGTCTCCTCCTAATGTGACGGGTAGGATAATTTCCTCACCCTCTCTTACAAGGGTCAGTTCCACGATATCACCGGTTTTCCAATCCTTGGCAACCTTTCTGATGTCGTCAAAGGTTTTCACCGGCGCGCCGTTGATGCCTATCAGTTGGTCGTCGTTTTGATACTGCAGTGAATTGTCGATGAATATGCCTCCGCCTGGAGGTCCCCCAATTCCACCAATACCCAGCATTTCATGCACGATATAACCTAAACGCGGCAGTCTTTCACCAAATTTTATCTCAGCATCCACACCCGCGTCTTTAAAGTATTCCTCTAACGGCAATTGTTTTGTCCCCGTCACATACTTGCGGAAGAACGGTTTAAAATCCTCACCCGTTATTCGACTCACAATTCTGATGACATCGTTCATTGCATAAGGAACACTGGTGAGACCAAACTTCCGATACATCTGTTTCATCACATCGTCTAAGCTACGCCGATTTTTCGTGAATGAACGAATCTGCAAGTCCAAAGCCGCAGCAACCAGACTACCACCGTCATAGACGAGCTCGCGGTTGGCGGATTTGTCTTCCCCCGCCTCGTGGATAGAAAGCTCACCCTGCCGAGATAAATACGCCTCCCACGTTCGTTCAAGATTTCTGAGAAAATCGGTTTCAGAAATAAGCCCAAGGCGGACAGAGGCGATCTCTGAATAGTATTGGGTGAAACCGGCACAAAACCAGTATTCCTGTTCCTTAAAACTGATGGCACTTGTTCCGTCTCGGATATCAATATAGCTTCCATTCCAGAGATAGCAAACCAAGTGCGCTATCGGCGGTAGCCAAAAACCTCTGTTGGCTTCATCTAAGGTCTCACCTATCAACATACTGATACTACGCCGGGAGGCACCACCGCTCCTGTATCCTTCTTTGCCATAAGGGTTCGCGACAAATAGGAGTTGGTCTTTTGGAGCACCACCGAAAATCCCTGAATACATACGGAGAAGGGACGCAACAGTTTGCTCTATTTCATCCATAGCCCCTTTAAGGCGTCCACCGAGAGCAAGCACAATCTTCGTTTCCGCCTCGGTTTCTACCAGACGTTCAGTATGTTCGCCGAGTACAAGATACGCATACATCAGGTCGTTCTGGTCTTTGCAAACGAAACGATGTTTATTCGGTTCAATCCGTTCCCAAGGCGTTGAGACCGACCAATTATCAGGCACATCCACACACAGTTCAATATCATCTACTTCACAGACAATAAACAGCGCATATCCGGGCCAGAAGACACAGTCGTCTTGAGCATAAGGGGCTTCATCTCTACCCCAATGCCACTCCCGTTCATCATGATTTAGCAACACTTTGTAACGCAGCGTCACTGGTGATGCATCGCGTGTTTCAACTGCCCACTGCGTTTTATCAATCTCCTCAATGACCAGAGCGTTCCCATTCGCATCGGTAACTGTCAAGTCTCGTAGATAACGACCATATCCATCGTAGAGCCATTCAGTTCCAAAACGACTCATGGATAAGAGCAACGGCTTTTGATCGCCTTTTGCATCACAGGTTGTTTTCGGCGTTAGCACACATTCGACAGTAGCGACACGCGGATCATCAGAGTCAATTTTGACTTCATACCTCGCCGATGCAAGTTCCATCGGATTCTCAAGATTTTCTAACCGCCGGAAATTCCGGATGATGTGCCACTCCTCAATAACGGCTTCGTCGCGATAGGTGTTATGCCATTTGTATGCCCACTGTGTGCCTATCTGTGCGGGGAGAAATCCCTCGTCTCGAGGGTCATCCGACCCAGTTGCTGCGTGGGGTGCCTCCGACTGAATCGGAATTTCATACTTAAGCAATTCGGCTTCCGTGACAACACCATTCGAGTGCTCATAGCGCATCTTCACGAGTCCAACGCCCTTCGCGAACCACAGATAACGCCTCCCGTTTACAAGAGCGTCTCGCAATGCAGCATCGGCATTCTCAACGATCTCAACGTCAGCGTGCCTAAAAACAGTTTCATGTTTCAGGCACGCAGAGAAAGTACCAGCAGAGACACTTACCGTTTCATATCCATCTAAGGTTGCCGTTGCCTGTGATTTCCAAGCACCCTCCTGCTCCCAAGAACTCCCGAGCACCAAAGGAAATCTAAAGATGTCAATCCCACCGTGGTTAAAATAGTGCAGCAACATGTACATCGGCGACGGATCCCCATCCCCACGTCCTCTCGTATGGAATCCAGACGATGTGAAAACCTTATCAGTCCGGTTGAAATTGAAACCACCTTCTGCTAAATGTTTTCCGGTTTCCGTCGCGGCAGTCGCTTGAAAGTCGACGCGGCGCGGTTCGCTTTTTAAAATATTTGTGTCTAAGGTTTCGCGAAGCATTGATTCCTCCGTTTCCAATCGTTTTCGAGCGCGATACAACCGACTTTTTACCGTATTTAGCGATACATCTAAAAGCGCGCCTACTTCTTCACAGGTCAAACCTTTGTAATAGTGCAAGACCATCACAGAACGTTCAGGAACAGGCAGTTTTTGGAGGAGACGTTCCACGACTTCACGCAATCCATCCCTTGATGCTTGCGCCTGTTCTTCGTCAAGATATCGCGCATAGGACAACCGCTCTAATTCGGCTTTCGGCATCGCATCCAGGGACTGCATCGTCATCGGCTTCCGCCGCAGCCATTCAATACACTGCCGCTTCGCTATTACATGTAACCATCCTGAAAAACGATTGGGGTCTCTCAAGCTTGGAAGCGATTTAAAAGCCTGGATGAAGGTGTCCTGTGTAATCTCCTGTGCGGCGTGGAAATCACCAATCTCACGCCACGCGAGCGAATGAATCCACTTCCGGTGTTTTTCGACCAGCGCGGTGAACGCACTTTTATCACCCGACAAGATGCGTTGAATCAGATTAACATCTTCGTTTTTCACAAGTACCCTCCGAGTAAATTGCCTTGTGACGCTATGTCGTATTTTAACGGGGGTAAGGTTGCATAAAATGCATTTTATGCAAAATTTTTTGTTCTTTGGGAAAAAAGAGGGATATATAAAGCAGATGGCGCGCTTACATGAAGTTTAATTATTTAATTCGGTAATCCCCAGGCCCGGTAGGTGCGGTTTTGCGGTGTACTCACCCAAATTTTACCCACACGCGGTAAAATTTGTCTTTGCTTTACATTTGCGATCTGCATTCTCAACCGCACCGGACTTCGCCAGTAAATTACCGAATTAATTTTTTCATCCTCATCACAACGCGCCTACAACTGTTGTAATAACTATTCTAATAATCAGCGATGGAGCCATCTGCCAATCGACTGTTGGGCCAGGTGAAACGTCTACCCGCCTCTTGCCCGACTTCTATAACCTTTGCCTCATCTACTTCGACCCCTAAACCAGGTCCTTCAGGAAGCGACACATAGCCCTCTTCGTCCATCTCCCACCTCTTGCGAGCAACACCGTCTGGAAGGACGTTCTCATAGCCTTCGTGGATAAGGAAAAACGGCACAGCAGCGGATAAGTGGAAACTCGCGGTGAGACCAAGGTAGGACATCGTACAGTGCGGTGCGATCGGGACGTGATGTGCTTCCGCGAGTGCTGCGACTTTTTTGACCTGTGTAATGCCCCCACCGTGTCCAACATCCGGTTGAAGGATGTCAATCACCTGCGCTTCAAGAATTTCGCGAACCTCCCATATTGTGCGGTCGCGTTCGCCCGTCGCCAACGGTACAGGAACGGATTCCCGGATTTTACGCATCACCTCAATATTGCCCGGCACCCATGCCTCCTCAAGGAAAAGCAGGTCATCAGGCTTCAGGTAACTCGCGAACTGTTTGACGATAGGCGGTGGCAAGCAGCTATGCGCATCAAACATCACAGCACCATCGGAACCGACCTTCTCCCGTGTATCATGTACACGTTTCACCATGTCAGCAATCTCGTCGGGGGTGCCTGCGAACGGTTTAGAACCTCCGGGTCCGGTTTTTATCGCCTTCGGACTTGGGTATTTCCAAATTTTATCGCGGCAGGGACCACCAAGTAAGCGATAGACCGGTACACCCCAGAGTTTTCCAGCAATATCCCACAGTGCCATATCAATAGCGGAAATGGTATGTACCATCAACCCGCCACCTCGGATATTACGATGTGCACGAAACAGTCGTTGCCAGTGATGCTCAATCCGTGTCGGGTTTTCGCCGATAATCATTTCGGACAAGGATCGCGCCAACGCACAGGTGACAGTCGTCTCCATGTTGTTGATCTCACCCCAACCCGTAACCCCCATGTTCGTTTCAATCTTGACGTAGGCTTTCACACCCATTGGAAAAGCCTCAAGGTTTGTCACCCGAATCTGTGAACCTTTATCTTCATAATCTGCCATTTGATAACCCCTTTCTTCTAACATAGTCTATATCGCGTTCTATAGTTTGCAACGTTTCTGAAGGTTTGTCAAGAGAAAGGATTTGACAAAAACAGCGAGGGAGTGATAGAATAACCAACAGGATTTCAAACAGTTATGCCAAGATAAGGAGATGAAACAGATGGCAAATCAGACATATCGAGTCGGAATCATCGGTTGCGGGGGGATGGGTAAGTCCCATTCCAGGTCATGGGGTAAGCACCCGAACGTAGAAATTGTCGCAGCGATGGACATCTTTGAAGAAGCCGCGAAAAGTGTCGCAGACGAGTACGATATCCCGGCTACCTATACCGATGTTGATGAAATGTTAGCAAAAGAGGACTTGGACATCGTCAGTATCACAACATGGCAGGGACCGCGGGCGGAAGCCACGGTCGCGGCGGCGAAAGCAGGCGTGAAAGGGATTATCGGTGAGAAACCGATGGCAGCTTCACTTGGACAAGCCGACGCTATGATCGCTGCCTGTGAAGAGAACGATGTCAAACTGGTCATTGGACACCAACGTAGATATTCCGCACCAAATGTAGAGACGCGCAGACTCGTCGCCGCGGGTGCGATTGGCGAGCCAACTACAGTCCACCATACTGCTAAAAGGCACGCTGGACTGTTGAACACAGGCACACACGCGATTGATAGTTGGCGTTTTATTTTGTCTGATCCTGAGACGTTATGGGTTATTGGACAGACATCCCGTACGACCGATCGATGGGAACGCCGTACGATTTGTGAGGACCTCTGTATGGGGTTAGTCTGCTTTGAAGGCGGTGCACGCGGCATCTACGAAGGCGACTTACCAGAACCGAATGTCTCAATGCCAAGTATTGCTGGTACAGAAGGGCAGATTCGGAACGGACCTGACGGAACAATTTTACTCCAAAACGGGGATGCACAGGGCTGGCAAACCATTACACCCCCACCGGAACCCAAGAACCAATTTCAGGAACTGATTGAGTGGATCGAGGGCAACATTTCTGACCATCGTAACAGTGGCGTTCAAGCCCGATACACGCTTGAAATCATGATGGCTATCTACGAATCGTTGCGTATCAAGGACGTCGTCACTATGCCGCTGGAGACGAAAGAATTGCCGCTCGAACTCATGGTCAACGACGGCACGCTACCTGTTCTTGAAGAGGGACGTTACGATCTGCGCAGACCGTTTGACGGGCAAACATGGAAAAAACCCCCAAAAAACTAAGTAGCTGACATCGCTTGGTGCTGCCGGACGGACTTGATTGCTGCAAAGGAGAAAACGGATGGAGAAAAAGGGTAGACGTTCATTTTTAGAAATTACGACTGCCTTTATCGGGGGAGTACTGAGCCTCGCCGCCGGTATTCCTCTGATCGGCTTCGCGATTTCGCCCGCCTTCAAAAAAGGCGAATCGAAATGGGTCGATTTGGGTCTCGCTGACCGGCTTAAAAACAGTCGTTTTAAAAAGGTGGACTATACCTTCACAGCAAAGGATGGCTGGGTCAAAGCGACGAAAAAACGCTCTGTCTATGTGACGGATGCTGGCAACGGAGAGTGGCGTGTCTTTTCGCGGATCTGTTCACATCTCGGTTGTCTCGTCCGTTGGGATGAAAGTAAAGAATCGTTTCTCTGTCCGTGTCACGGTGCGATATTCGATAAGACGGGTGCTGTTGTTGCCGGTCCACCACCGGAACCCTTGCAGAAACTCGAAACCAAAGTCGAAGCGGGTATCTTATACGTGAAGGAGACATAAAAGGATGGGAGTTCGGAAGGATGGAAGGCAGGAAGGGTGGAAAGCGTTTTTGCGTGAACGTCTACCCTTAGAATCGGTGGACAGCCACCTCCGCAAACCGCTGCCGAAACACATCAACCTGCTTTTCTCACTCGGCAGTTTGGCGATGTTTCTGCTCTTATTACAAGCAGCGACAGGGGCATTTCTTGCGTTCTACTACTCGCCTTCACCGGAACACGCCCATAACGCCGTAACTTACATTAGTGAAGAGGTCCCGTTCGGTGCGTTCGTGCGCGGTTTGCACCACTGGGGTGCGAGCGCGATGGTTATCATCGTTGTTCTGCACCTGCTCCGTGTCGTACTCTATAGTTCATACAAAGCCCCGCGTGAACTTACTTGGATATTCGGCGTGCTACTCCTTTTAATTGTCCTCGGTTTCGGGTTCACAGGCTACCTGCTGCCATGGGACGAGAAGGCGTATTGGGCAACGGTTGTCGGCGTGGAAATCGCCAGTACTGCGCCCGGATTAGGCGATTTTGTTGCGAAAGTGATGCGTGGGGGTTCGGAAATCGGTGCGGTGACGCTGTCGCGGTTTTACGCGCTTCATACGATCTGGCTGCCGTGGTTAGCCTTCGGATTGGTCGGTGTGCATCTCTTCTTCGTTAGGTATTACGGTTCTTCAGGTACGCCAAAGAACACGCCAGAGGAGATGAAAACCGGAAAACCGTTTTATCCGCATCAGGTATTTGAAGACCTTGTCGGCATGCTGATCCTCTTTGTAATCCTCGCAGCCGTTGCCCTATTCGTTCCCGTTCCGCTTGAAGATGTCGCCGATCCAACGAATGCAGATTACGATCCGCGCCCTGAATGGTATTTTCTGTTTCTGTTCCAACTCCTAAAATACTTCCAAGGTCCCTTTGAAATCCTTGGGACGTTTGTGATTCCGACGGTTGGGATGTTGTTACTACTCTTTCTGCCGTTCATAGACAGAAGCGAGCGCGCTGTCCTCTGGAAACGTCCCATTGCTCTCACAGTTACAAGCGTCTGTGTTGTTGGGATTGTGGTGTTGACAATCCTCGGTGGCACTTCAAAGAAACTTGAAACCACAGATGCTGCCGCACAGGAGACCTCACAACCAACAGAGCAAATCCAAACAGAAACGGTTGAAGAAGGCGAAGCGGTGTTTGACTTCCAACTCACTGAGGAAGAGATTGAAGGCGCGAAAGCAGTGGACGAATTACAATAACCCTCTTGGAGGTTGATGAAAAACCGCAATTTGGAAGCACAATTCTCACTCTTTCCCGTAGACCCTGCGTCTGAAGTTCCACCAGACGACGCGGCATCTGATGGTACGGAGTTAGTTTCGTTCCGAGAGTTAGTCCCCGAAATCAGTGATACCGGCTATCTGACGCACGCTATTTATGCCTATCCCGCGAAATTTATTCCGCAGATTGTCCGCTATGCGATTAACACCTACACAAAGGAAGGGGATTGGATCGTCGATCCGTTTGCTGGTTCAGGGACAGTGGGTGTTGAGGCGTATCTGTGCAAACGTAACGCTGTTTTACTCGACCTGAATCTCCTTTTGAATCACATTATGCCCCTCAAGGTTTATCGTGGTAAAGAGATATTGTCCGAAGCAAGTTTGTCTAAACTTTTAGCGGGAATGCAAAAAAGCAACGACCGGTTCACACCTGCTTGGTCAAATGTTGCCTACTGGTACGCACCTGAAATTTTAGAGGTCTTATCGCAATACTGGGGTTTCATCAACAAGGCAGATGCCGGAATCTACGCCGCTATTATTAAAGCAGCGTTGTTGAAGGTGGGCAAACGCTTTTCCTATACAGAAGATAGGACACCCAAACTTGCCAGATCCAAGCGAAAGTTGAACGCTATAGAAGAATTGCTTAAGGCGAATTGGAGAGAACAGTTAGATGAGATGCTTCAGCGTCTCTCCTTGAAGACGTTAAAAGACTTGAACGATTTTATGGTGTACACACAACAGCATCACGTTGAAGATTTGGGACAGGTTGAATTCCACGGCGGTGTCGATTCGTCGGGTGTTGCTGTGCCGCGGGTCTGTGACGCGCTCATAACATCGCCCCCATATCTACAGGCACAAGAATATATTCGCTCTACGAAGATGGACCTTTTCTGGTTAGGACACACCGAGGAAGAGGTGCAAGCGTTATCACGACTCGAAATTCCGTATCGCAAACCAGACAGAGTGATTCAGACAAAAACGTTGGATAAAGTCCAGGAGATGCTCACTCGGGACGATCTCCGAAAACGGCTCGATTCCTATTTCTGTCATACCGTCAACGCGCTTGAAAATTCGATGAATCAACTGAAACCAAACGCAGCAGCCTGTATCTTTGTTGGCAACCCACGGATTGATGGTATAACGGTCGAAATATGGCGGATACTGGTGGAGTATTTTACGGAACGTGGATGGACGTTTGAAAAGGTCTATGAGGACAGAATTAAAACACGGAAGTTATTCGGGGCACGAAAAAATAAAAATCCGGATGGGATGAAGTCGGAATTTCTGCTGGTCTTGAGGAAAAAGGCTATCTGTCAAACAACTGCTCAGCCGTCTGAACCTCTTCTTCAAGATGCGGCTGATTCTTTGCCCGCTCCAAAAACGTCTCCAGGTAGCGACGCATCATAAGCGGATCGTCATTTTTTTTGTATACCTGTGCAAGACGGTAGTATGCCTCTGCATCACTATCATCAAGAGATAACCCTTTTTCGTAGGATTGGATTGCGCGGAAAAATTGTCCGTTCTCCTCGTAAGCAAGACCGAGGTTAAAGTAGACATCCGCGTCACCGGCTTCGATTTCGAGTGCCGATTCGTAATACTGAATCGCCTCTTGATACATATCGCGGTTGAGATAGGTATCGGCGAGGTTGTAATAGGCATCAACAAAGGTTGGGTCCGATTCGATTGCGTTGCGGTAGGCGGTGAATGCCTCATCAAATCGCTCTGTCATATTGTAGGCATAGCCGAGGTTATTATAAAAGGCGGGATTTTCGGGGGACAACTCAAGCGCAGCTTGGAACATCTCAATCGCCAACACATACAGACGGAGGTCAGTATAAACTAAACCGAGATTGTTATAGGCATGCTCGTGTTTATCATTAAGCGCGATAGCGTTTTGAAACGATTCGATCGCTTTTTCGGACTCACCTAATTCGCGATAGATTTTACCGAGTTGAAGATGCCCTTCCGCATCCGTCGGGTTGAGTGCCTGCCCCATTCTGAGTTTTAAGGCATCACGTTGTAGCTCACGCTTCTGTTGCTGCTCTGAATCCGGAGACGTACATCCAAACAGCCCGACCCCTAAAAGCGCTATTAATATTATGGCAAGATGTCTGATATTAAAAAGAAAAAGAACGGACTTATTCACGGAACGTCCTAACTTAATCAGAAACCGATGCTCAACACAACATGCTGAGCATAGTAAGAGGTCATAGTTAAAAAAATGATTATTGATACACATACACATTTCTACGATCCAACACGACCTGAAGGTGTACCGTGGCCCAACCCTAACGATGAAGTCCTTTATCGACCGGTGATGCCAGACGATTTCAAAGCCCTCGCTGTCCCCGAAGGCGCGACCGGTACCGTTGTCGTTGAAGCAAGTAAATGGCTTGAGGATAACCAGTGGATCCTCGATCTTGCCGTAGACGAACCTTTTATTGTAGGGTTCGTCGGACACTTAGAACCGGACGACCCCGATTTTGAAGATAACTTGAACCGGTTTTCTGCGAATCCACTTTTTCGTGGGATACGTCTCGGTGGTGGACACCTACGATCCATCGGTGACACGACTTTCATGGCGAATATTGAGAAGTTGGCAGCAAAAGCACTCACCTTGGATTTATTGATTAATCCGGATATGTTACCAACATTGCCAGCACTGATCGAACACACGCCAGAGATGCGGATTGTCATCAACCACATTGCCGGGGTACGCATATCAGAAGAACCCCCCGATCCGGGGTGGGTCTCCGCTATCCAAGAAGTGGCGCGCTATCCGAACATCTATTGCAAAGTATCGGGATTGGTAGAGCACACCGGACAAACGCCTGCGCCGACAGATGTTGCTTACTACACCCCAACGGTAGATGTTTTGTGGGATGCGTTTGGTGAAGATAGACTCATCTACGGGAGCAACTGGCCCGTTTCAGAACGTTTCGCACCGTATAAAGTCGTCCAACAGATTGTGACCGACTACTTCAGCGCGAAAGGTGATACAGTTAGAGAAAAGTTTTTCTGGCAAAACGCCAAAGCAGCGTATCGGTTAACCCTTTAATGCCTCTGCATTATGCTACCCAGCGAATAAACTCACCAGCTGGTTGCCGTTTGGGTTCTTTGATTTCTTCGGGGTAGCCGGTATAGAAGAAGCCGATGATGTACTCTTGTGACGCATCGATGCCTAACAGTTGATACGTCTGCTCTTCCAGTGTGATCCTACCGGTGCTCCACTGCATCCCGACCCCGGCATCCCATGCGGCGAGTTGGACGTTCTGCATAGCACAACAGGCGGCGGCGTAATCTTCGCGTTGGCGTTGTTCGTCGCCTTCCTGTATACATGACACAGCGATAATCGTCGGTTTAGACATAAATTTCTCGTAAGCCAGTTCACCGATTTTGGCGAGATTTGCGGCATCAACGTGGTCGGGTGTATCCTCCATCTTAATCTCTCGGTAGCGGTCTGCCAGGGTGAGTTTCGTCTGAGCGCCGATCACAGTAAACCGCCACGGCTCCGTGACATGATGGTTCGGTGCCCATATTCCGAAGCTGAAAACCTGTTCGATGACATCATTTGGTATCGGTTCCGGTTTGAACTTAAAAATGGTGCGTCGTGAAAGAATTGCATCTTTAACATCCATAAGTAAAACCCTCCTTATGGGATTTAATTATATCGTATTAGATAGTTAATTGCAAGGTGTGACGTTTTTCGGTACGTATCCATATTCCATCAAAATTTGGATTGGAAGGATGGAAATGGAACACATTAATTGTCTGTATCAGGATTTGTAGGATTAGAAACGTTGATGGATAATTGTCCCGCAAACTATATGAAATGGAACTTACGCAATCCGCTGGTAGACGCGGTTTCAAGCCTGGGCTATTACGGTACCCCCGAATAATTATAGATTTTACCATAATTGAAAATTACACAAAAAACTTGACAATGTGTTTTTTTTTCGTTATAATATATGTCGAATGAGTACTTTGCCCGAATACGTGCCGTATGGACGGTGTTTTCCTCCCGGGAGAACTAGGGACAGCCAACCGTGACCTCTGCTGCTGTGGTATGTCTATGTTGGGTTGCTAGAGCCAGACACTCTAGCTTTTTTTGCTTATAATTGAATAAAAAATCCCGGTGGCAGGTCAGAATGTAGGCTTTGCGTATACGGTTTGTTTTTGTAAATATCCCAACTAAATCCCGCAATTGCGTCGGCTAATCTTATCCACGCACTCCGTTCATCTTTGGCTCCTCGTACTTTCTTATACACTACTCCTGCTCGCTTTAATCGTTTGGCAATCTGTTGTTTTTCTTGCTTATCCAGTCCATCAACTATAACTATTAGCCCGTTTGTTTCCGTATTTGTCAGGTGTTGTTGAAACACTCGCGCTATTGCATCCACAGTTGCTCCAACGTAGTCCCGAGTACCAGTATAGGTTGAATAGAAGAGGCAATTTTTCAATTCTGATAGGGTTGCTATGGTTCGGAGGTACCTAACTTTTTTACGATGGTGCGTTTTCGTCCATTTCGTAGATCCCTTCTCAGTTGTTTTTTCTATCTCCAGTAACATACACTCACCGTCATCACGCATCTCAATAGTTTTCACAATAACAACAGAAACACTAAAGAAATCACCATGTGTATGCTGTCCAGATTCATCAACATAACAATAAATTCCACTCATGAAGTTTAATTATCCCGACAAAATTTCAAAAATAGATGGCGGTGCTGTCGCACCGCCGCTCAACGCGATTAAAAGTACTTAGTTCTTTGATAGTTGATTCAGGCGTGCCTGAAGCTGTTTCATCTCGGCTTTGATCTCGCTGATTTCATCGATATTATCCTCCCCTTTCTCCTTACTTTCCTGTTCAATTTCTTTGAGTACCCGTTTAATTGCTCCATCGGCGCAATCGGCGAGAAACGCTAAGTCACAAACGGGGCATCAGACGATGATTGCTTTGCTACAGTCTTCAATGGCTTGGTCGTGCTCACCTTTATCACGATAGACAGCACCACGATTATTATAGGCAAAGGCATAGTCTGGTTTAAGTTCAATCGCTTTGGTAAAATCTTCGATGGCAAGGTCATGCGCACCTTTTTCGCTGTAATCAATACCGCGATTGTTATAGAAAATGTGATCTTGCGGAACCGGTACTGTAATCATTGCTTTTCTCCTAAATTTTGTAAACATTCATATCTATTGATGCGTCAACAAGGCAGCAATGTCTTCTGGTAACTTCACACCTATTATCTGCTCACAGTTTTCAATACTTCGGTAGATATACGGAACGGTATCAACTATATCTACCCCCATGTCTTTGGCAATAGTTAGGTCTTCTTTAACTTTGCCCCATTCCTGCGTGTGCAACCGCACTATCCCACGGAAATGATAAGCACCTGCAAAATCTGGATTCAATTCTATTGCTTTGCTAAAATCATCAATTGCCTTGTCATATTCGCCTTTGAGAAAGTACGGAAGGCCTCGTTGACTATAGGCTCTAGCATCACTCTGGTTGAGTTCTATCACTTTAGTATAATCATCAATTGCCCTGTCATATTCGTCTTTTTTAAAGTACGCGTTACCCCGTTTGTTATAGTGGCGAACTTCATTTGGATTAAGTTCTATTGCTTTGGTACATTCAGCAATAGTCTTGTCATATTCGCTTTTTCTTATTTTTGCAGCTCTAGTATAGTCTATAAAGGCCCTGTTGTTTTCTTCCTTACGAGAGTAGACATTGCCACGCCCCTCATAAGCTATAGCATCATTCGGATTAAGTTCTATTGCTTTAGTATAGTTTGTAATTGCCTTATCAAATTCTCCTTTGCCAAAGTAAGCATTGCCGAGACCGTTATGGGACGCAGTATAGTTTGGATTGATTTTTACCGCTTCGGTATAATCTTCAATAGCAAGGTCATGATTGCCTTTGAAATCATACGCATTACCTCGATTATTATAAACATTAGCATCATTTGAATCAAACTCTATTGCTTTAGTGTAGTCTGCGATGGCAAGATCATACTCATGTTTCAGAAAGTAAGCAAGGCCACGGGAATTATAGATATTAGCATCATTTGGACCTAACTCTATCGCTTTAGTACAATCAGCAATAGCAAGATCATACTCACCTTTCCCAAAATAGATAAAACCACGCTTGCGATAAGCCTCAGTGAATTCTGGATCAAGTTCTATCACTTTGGTATAGTCGGCACCGGATTTGTCAAATTCACCCTTACGAAAGTAAGCAAGGGCACGGTTGGCATAGACAGGAGCGTCATCTGGAATTAATTGCATCGCTGTATTCAAATCAGTAATTGCTTTATCAACCTCGTTTTTGATATTATATGCCCTGCCACGATTGTAATAGGCACTGGGCAAATTCGGATCAAGTTTTATCGATGTATTGAAGTCCTCAATAGCTTGGTCAAAATTTTCTTTGTCAACATAAGCAGTACCACGATTATTATATAACTCTGCATCATTCGGATTCAACTGTATTGCTACGTTGTAATTCTCAATGGCCCTGCTAACTTCACCTTTAATCCAGTAAGCCTTTCCACGATTACTATAAGCGTTAGCATCGTTCGTATCTAGTTTTACTGCCGCACTTAGGTCTTCAATTGCTTTGTCAATTTCACCCAGGTCCAGATGAGCAGTGCCACGATTGTAATAAGCATCGGCAAAATAAGGATGAATCTCTATTGCAGTGCTGTAATCTTCAATTGCCGCCTCAACTTCGCCCATACTAAGAAAAGCATTACCTCTGTTATTGTAAACGGTAGGATCCACTATTTTTAAGTCTAAAATACTATTATAGTGCTCTATTGCCCTTTCATACGCTTCTTGTTTTTCTTTAGGATATCTCGCGTCATCTCCCCTATCTTGTAAGGCGAGCCCGTTGTAGAAACCTCTATAAGACTTCCACTCGTTGTTATAACTACTAATAAATCCATGGATATCATTATAAATACCCTTAGGAGTTATATTGTATTTCTCGCTCAGGTGCTGTAATATCATAAATTTGAGAGATGCTGGAATACAGATTACATGATATCTTTTGCGTTCAATATAACCTTTGGGAGGTTGAATGAATACACTTTTCTGGGCATTAACACGTTTCTTTGGATTTCGTGGGTATTTAAGTATCTTTTTTATTTCCTCAGTTTTACGAAAAATAATAACCCTACCGGGTTCGCCCAGAGAACCGTAGCAGGCAAAGAAAAGTGCAACCTTATAATCTGTGGTAAAGTCTATCAAATTAGTTTTACCACCATAATGTTGGAGTTCAGTGAGGATTTCAAATTTGCCTGTTGTGTCCGTATATGCTTTAGCTTGTTCAAGTATTTCGTCTTGGAAATCTCCGATATCAACACATCCTAATCCAACAATAGATTTAAGTTCCCGATAAAGATTTGATGAAACTTCGTCATGGCATTGAGATTCTCCACGGAAGATGTAGTCGCCATCTGCAGTTTTCCCCTCTATCGCGCGGATAATATCCTCGACTGTACGCGGCGCGTTTTGGCAATCGGATTGTTTCTGTATGCTCATTCGTTTTTCTCCGAAAAAAGGATTTACTTTGCAGTTAATGATAACACATTTTACCAAAGAATATTAACCGGATTTGACGAAAGATTTAACGCTTTACATCCTTCACACAACGAAACCCGTAAGTGTAGGATTCGTCCCCTCCACCACCAGCATCGTTAGGGGATCTACTGCCGCGAATAAAAATTCGCATTATATCTTTTGAATAGACCGAAGTAGCACCACGTAATACGCGCGATGTTTTAATATTTCTAAAATTATTTATAATTTCGTCTATATTATCAGCACCGGCTATAGGATTCCGACGCTGAGATTTACTGTAGAAATCGGGATCAAATTCATCAAGACACCACTCCCACGCGTTCCCTATCATATCATACAGACCATAATTGTTAGGAGGATAACTACCAACGGGCACACTATTACCCATCCCTCCATTAAGGAATACCTTGCTGGAGTCGATTGAATTGCCCCAAGAGTACGCCTGTCCAACCAAACCTCCACGAGCAGCTTTCTCCCATTCTGCTTCTGTCGGCAAACGCTTACCAACCCACTGGGCATAAGCCATTGCTGCATACCAACTCACAGGAGTAGCAGGATGACTATCATACATGTTATCCCTTGATGGATTACCCCACTGCGGATTGGCTTCAAGAAATTTATTATATTGTGCCTGTGTCACTTCGTATTTGTCAATATAGAACGCATCAACATAGACAGTATGAACAGGTTTTTCAGTGTCATCACCGTCATTGCTGCCCATCTGAAATTCGCCTGCGGAAATCAGTACCATGTTGGCATAGGGAGAACTTAACGGAGTTAACTCAAATTCAAACGGCACCTCAATCAGCATACTCACCGGTTTTCCACCTTTCATAGCCGGGTGAAAAGTCGTTTTCCTTAGTGCCTCAATTGCCACCTCTTCAAGCCCAAATCCAAAATTTGTCAGCGATACAATGTCTCGCGGTATGCCATGCACATCGACAGTCGCTTGTAAAATAACTGTACCTTCCTTTTCTGCTTGCTGGGCATCTTTCGGATAGTTAGGTTTTACTTGGCTCTTGTATCGAGGTGGAACAACACCAACCCAATGAGATGCATCTGTTTTATCCTTGTTCCGTTCAAGTCTATCAACGCGTGATTGTAACACAGAAACTACTTCCCCAAACCGCGCCTCCCATGCATCCCGTTTTACAGTTCCTTTATCAACTCCAAGCACCAATAAACCGGCATTCTGCAATGTGCTATTCTCACGTATCTTTTGAAGAAAATCAGCAGTCTTTAACCCTACTTCTGCTGCAGCGTGTGTTGCATCAAGCGGTCCCTCAAACTGCTTGACGAGTTGCTGTATCGGTTCGTTTCCGCCGAAGACTCCACCAGCAGCTGCAATCGCTTGCCGGTAACGCGCAATATCCTCGCGAACAAGGCTCTCCATCTCTGATTTTTCTGCATAGAGACGCAATGCTTGTGCTTTGTCATAAGAGGGGTTCCGACTCTGTTCAATTACCGAACGAACTTGGTCTTCAAACGTTTTCATTCCCTCTGTGTGGCAGCCCATGCAGGAGAGACCATTGCGGACAACAGGGTCTCTTGCTCCGGCATTTGATACAATGTTAATCGGTGCTTCATCAAGTCGTTCACCTGTCGCCGTGGACAAATAGTATGCTTGCAATCCGTTGGGTAAGTTGAAGATAATTTCGCCACCGTCGTGTGTGAAATTGAGCGGATGTGTAAAGATGTTCTGCGTGCCGATATTCCCAGCGAAGTCATAAGATTTCCAGTATGCGCCGTACCGAGATTTATGGCGTTCTACAACGCGATTGTTAACGGACACGCCAGACTCGTTAAAACCCGCACGCCAGACACGAACCCCCGGCGCGTTTTTTAAGTTTTCGGCAACGTCCACCTCAAGTCGAGTTTCTAACTCCTGGTCTGTCTTCGGTAGGTCAAGGATTTCGTGGTATAGCGGTGGCAATGAACCAGTGGCGATGAACCAGTCGGCACGGACAAACGGTAATTCGCAATCTGTCTCCTGACATAGTGTTGTATACGTAGATGACTTTAACTGCACACCGTACGGATATGCCTGCTCAATTTTATACCACTTATCGCTTTTGATGTCCCACTCATAGTGCCTAAGGTCAATATAAAAGATCGTCTCCTCGTTGTCAATCGGTTTCGGTTTGATGACTTCAGATCCCCAAGAGAGACTATTCACAAGTTTTGACAAGGCATTCCGATAAGCGCGGAGGTTGTCGTCGCTTGCCCCCGCGTTGTAGAGATGCGTTAGTGTAAAATAGCGTGCGAAGGAACGGTCAAAGGCGGTGAGCGATGTCACATGGGTATGGATGGATTGTAGCATTGCCTCGCTGGTGATGAAACGGCGTTCAGGTTTGGGGATTGCCTCCCAATCTGGAGCACCTGCTTCAATCCAGCGGCGGATCGTGACGATTGTCTCAGCGTTAAGAGGTTCTTGTCCCAACGGCATCTGTGATCCGGTGTCTGTATCACCGAGCAGGCGCAGATAGAGTTCGGAAGCATCCGGTTGCCCTGGGATAACCGCGCGGTCCTCGATTAAATTTGCGTGTTTGATGAGAAGCGCGTCAGTATATGATCCGAATTCGCCGTGGCAGTCGACGCAGTGCTGCTCAAAGATAGCAAACGCTTGTTGTGAAATGGGTTGTTGTGCGTATGCGATGTGATGACTCGCAAAGAACATCAACAGGCAAATGATTGTGCGGAAGGCTTTTCGGTTGTTGTTCATATTTTTTCCTTCGCGTTATACCATTTTTGAAAGGGTTCAAGTTTACACAACCATAGTCAATTTAGCGACTTTCCACGAAATTTTTGACAGCTTATTCTACACAGATACCATCCCTACGGGATTCAAGAGGTGTTTGAACGCTTCAAGTTTTCTGTGTAAAATCCGGTTCGGTTAGGAAATCAAACCTACCGGACCTGGGGCGGAGACGGTTATTTTTTCTAAAATTGACACCTATGGGGTTCAAGTTTACACAACCTAACAGGTTATGCTACAAACTAAGAATTCACCAAATTTGATAAAAGATTTACTGCGTTACAGGCTTCACACAACGGAATCCACGCGCTTTGTTTGTGATTTTTGGTGTGAACCTTGTGCGATCAGAGACTCGCACAAACTTGGCGTTACTTGCCCAAGAGCCGCCGCGTAATACACGGACGGTTTTAACGTTTGTCCAGCCGGATAAGATATTATCCAGAGTTCCACCGGCAAGTGGATTATGACTTGGAGAAATCGCGTAAAAGTCGGGATTGTATTCATCAAGGCACCATTCCCAGACGTTGCCTGCCATATCGTATAAGCCGCTTGCGTCCGGAGGATACGTTCCGACGGGTGTCGTATCGCCGACATTTTCACCATAGTTTGCTCTGTCGGCATTAATGGTACGCCAAGCCCCCCGCGCTGCGCGCTCCCATTCTGCTTCTGTCGGCAGGCGTTTCCCGCGCCACTCCGCATAAGCCATTGCTGCGTACCAACTCACATAAACAACGGGGTGGTTGCCTTTGTCGGGTGGGTAATCATTTCCATTCCAATGCTTCAGATAATCTCCGTCGTGGTATTTTTTTGGGATACGATTTTTCTGCCACTGTGGGTTGGCATCAATAAATTCCTTGTATTGTGCATTTGTCGTTTCGTATTTGTCCATATAGAACGCATCAAGGTGGACGTTGTGCTGTGGCTTCTCATCAGTTTCGGCATCTTTTTGCCAGCTTCCCATTGTAAAAAATCTGCCTGCCCTAAAGAACGCCATATCAGGTGGGATCGGACTTAGCGGACCTGCCACATCTCGAAGTTTACCATCTATCATTCTAAGATGTCCTTTGATTGCTTTATCG
>JAGFCB010000153.1 GCA_022394775.1 Candidatus Poribacteria bacterium | reverse complement strand
CCTACAATTAATTGGACACTCTCAAACAGTCTGAATGCCTATAACAGGCATTCAGACTGGCACAAACTAACAGTTTATGCTACAAAGATGTCTATTTATTTTTCCGACTCACTATAAATGATTCCTGCTCTGATTTAGTCTACTAACCCTGCGGCTTTAAGAATTGCGATGTCTGCGTCGCTTAATTCCAGTTTCTGGAGCAGATCTGGCCGGCGTTTCGCTGTGCGTTTGAGAGCCTCTGCATATCGCCAGTTTTCGATATTCTCATGATGCCCACTTAGAAGCACCTCCGGCACATGGACACCAGCGAACTCAGCCGGTCGTGTATAATGCGGATGGTCAAGCAGCTCCTGACTGAACGAGTCAACGTGTGCGGATTCATAATCACCAAGCGCGCCCGGAAGGACACGCCCCACTGCATCAATCAAAACAAGTGCTGCGATTTCACCACCGCTTAAGACATAGTCACCAATAGAAATCTCAGTTGTTACCAATTTATCGCGGACCCGTTCATCAACGCCTTTATAACGCCCGCACAAAAGAATAAGATGCGATTCCAGTGAGAGGGATTCTGCGAGTCCCTGCGTCAGCGGTATGCCTTGCGGCGTTAGGTAAACAAGACGCGCCGTTTCCGTTGGGTTCAATGCGGCAACCGCTGCAAAAATAGGTTCGGGTTTAAGGATCATTCCCGCGCCGCCCCCATAAGGGTAGTCATCAACGGATTTATGTTTATCGGTTGCCCAATCGCGAAGATTGTGAAGATTGACGGTGAGTGTCGCAGCGTCTTGTGCGCGTTTAAGAATTCCGGTCTCTAAAGCTGGCGCGATTATCTCTGGAAACAGGGCGAGAACATCAATTTTCATTTTAGCATAGGCTGGTAACCTGAATTTTTAGTACGCCACCTGTCCGTAAAAAAGATCGTTACGCCTCGTCCGTTCTGGGTTCATCAATCAGTTCAAGAATCACCTTTTTATTTTCCCGCAACCCGGCGGTATAGAGGATACTCCTTATAGCTTTCAGCGTTCGCCCGTATCTACCGATGATTTTCCCTAAATCCGCTTCTGTGACAGTTAACTCGATAATAACCACCGTTTCGCCGGTTACTTCACGGACTACCACTTCATCAGGATAATCAACGAGAGACTTTACGATGTATTCAATCAAATCTTTGAACATAGTTCACTTTTGGGTTTCGGTAGATACGCCACCAGCTGCGTTCTTAGGACGAATTAAAAGAGTTATTCTTCTTCCTCGGCGGATTCGTCGGATGTTTCTTCAGTAAGGAGCGTTCCGGCTTCAGATTCTGTTTCTTGTGTTTCAGTAGGTTCGGTGTCATCCACCTTTTGGACTTCCTCTTCGGCTGCTTCGGCGGCTTCTGTCCCAGGCATGGGTTTTCCCAATTTTTCGTATTCAAATTTCATCAGAATCCCGCTTTTGGAGAGCAACCGTTTTGCCGTATCAGAGGGTTGTGCGCCCCGTCGTAACCATTTCAAGGCTTTCTCTTCATCAATGAAGACGTCTGCAGGATCTGTTAATGGATTGTAATGACCGAGGCGTTCTAAAAACACACCATCTCTCGAAGCCCGTGCGTCAGCCGCGACGAGTCGATAAAAAGGACGTTTCTTCCTACCGTGTCGTTGTAATCTAATTCTAACTGCCAAAAAATACCTCCTCGTGGTATCTATACGGTTTCCGTAACAAGTGCGCCTTTTAAGTTAGAGGTTCACTTGTGGCTATTTGCGGCGTCTTCGTTTCCGAGGCTTTCTCGATGCCTTCTGTTTTAGGCGTGGAAGTGCCCCAATTTTCTGCCCCATCTGCGGCATTGCCATCGCCGTCTGCTGGCTTAACATACGATTCATCATCTGGAGTTGCGAGACCAGCATGTTTATCTGATTTACGGTGGTGCCGCTGCCTTTAGAAATACGGAGTTTTCGACTTCTATCTAACAATCGAGGGTTCTGTCGTTCCTCAAGCGTCATTGACTGGATGATAGCCTTTGCGGTTTGCAAATGGCTCTCATCAGGTGTAAGGTTTTTAACCGGCAGCTGATTCTTAAAAGGCATCAGATCCATTAATTGGTCCAAGGGTCCCATATTTTTCAGCTGCTCTAACTGTGTAAGAAAATCGTTAAAATCTAATCCTTTGTTTTCTGTAAGTTTACGTTCAAGTTCTTTAGCTTGATCTTCGCTAAAGACGTCTTCTGCTCTTTCAAGCAAGGTTTGAAAATCACCTTGTCCGAGGATGCGCGAGGACATCCGCTCAGGATGGAATTCCTCCAACGAGGAAGCCTCAATTTTTTCCCCGACCCCGATAAACTTAATCGGTTTCTGAGTGATATGTCGGATCGAAAGTGCTGCGCCACCGCGGGCATCGCCATCCATTTTCGTAAGGATAACGCCGTCAATATCGAGATCATTATTGAAATTTTCAGCGACATTTATAGCATCTTGCCCGGTCATTGCATCGACAATAAGGAGAATTTCAGACGGATTGACGCGCGCTTTAATCTGCCGAAGTTCACCCATCAATTCATCATCAACATGTAACCGTCCAGCAGTATCGATAATAACGCAGTTATGTCCATGTGCCGAGGCTTCCTTGACAGCAGCCTCAGCGATGTCAACGGGAGAGACTTCCGTTCCCATTGAAAACACGGGTGTTCCTGTCTGTTCGCCGAGTACTTGTAGCTGCTTAATAGCGGCAGGGCGATATACATCAGCGGCAACGAGAAGCGGTTTCCGTCCCTCTTTATGGAATCTGAGGGCTAATTTCGCTGCGACAGTCGTTTTACCAGCACCTTGCAAACCGGTGAGCATCACTATCGTAGGACCACCGGATGCGATCTGGATCTTCTCGGCCTTATCGCCCATCAATTGGGTCAATTCTTCGCCAATAATTCGGGCGATCTGTAGTTCAGGCGTAAGACTTCCGAGTACTTCTTGACCCAGCGCGCGTACTTTAATCTGCTCTATAAACTCACGTGTGACTTTATAGTTAACATCTGCTTCCAGAAAAGCGCGGCGCACTTCACGCAAGGTATCAGAGATATTATTCTCTGTCAGTTTCCCTTGTCCTTTGAGTTTTTTGAAAGTGCCTTGTAACCTATCGCTTAAACTCTCAAACATTATCGCTGCGTCCTTTTTCTGAAGGTGCGAGCTACCCGCGCGCCTTCCACTTGCTGCCTAAAATACGGAATTACCGATGGCTTTCTCAATGTTAGCAGAACAGTGAACCGAAATGCGTAATATCGCATAGAGACACACTCATCCCTAATTGTATAATTATAGCAAATTTAACTGCCGATGTCAAACTTTTTTGTGCAGGGCTATTTAGTTTTAGATAAATTACTGGATTTTCTACATTTTTGAATTTTCTTTTTCAAGTCTGGTGCGGTTCCAAACCGCACCAGCGTGGCCTGGGGCATCCAAAATTGGACGAAAAAACCGAAAACTAAATAGTCCTGGTGATGTGTATTAATTGTGTTGACAAAATTCACGGCGGATAGTAATATAACGTCCAAAATCGCAAAAGTCTGTTTCGAGTTGTAGGCTGCTGCTTACAAGCCGTATTATTCTGGAGGCTTTTTAATGAAGATAACAAAATTAGAGACTTTTCTGGTACAACCGCGTTGGCTCTTCCTTAAAATCCATACCGATGAGGGATTGGTGGGACTCGGTGAGCCAATTTTAGAAGGTCGTGCCAAAACGTGTGCGCAAGCCGTTGACGAACTCGCGCCATACCTCATCGGTGAAGATCCGAGGCGTGTTGTCCACCACTGGCAGGCGATGTATCGCCATGCATTCTACCGCGGTGGTCCTATTCTCACAAGTGCGCTGAGTGGTGTGGAACAGGCACTCTGGGATCTTGCGGGCAAATCGCTCGGTGTTCCAGTCTATCAACTCTTTGGTGGCCCGACGCGCGACCGTATCAGACTCTACAAAGGCGGCGGCGACCCGGAGGGAATCAAAGAATGGATTGCCCAAGGGTTTACCGCTTTCAAGACGGGGCCTGCAGGCGGCAGACCCGCGCGTATCATTGAGAACAAAGCCTTCATTGATAAAGCCGTAGATCACTTCGCAGCCCTCCGTGAAGCCGCGGGTCCAGAAGTTGACTTAGCGATCGACTTTCACGGTGCCGTCAGCCCACAAACAGCAAAGGTGCTGATTAAAGCGTTGGAGCCCTACCAACCGATGTTCATTGAAGAGCCGATTCAGTGCCAAAATGTGGATACACTTGCCGAAATTGCGAGAAGTACGCATCTCCCGATAGCGACAGGTGAACGGGTTTTCACAAAATGGGGGTTCCGTGAGATTTTAGAGAAACAGGCAGCGTCTATCCTCCAGCCCGACCTCTGTCACGCTGGTGGTATCAATGAAGTACGTATCATTGCGGGCATGGCGGAAGCCTACTATGGTGGTATCGCGCCTCATAATCCCCTTGGTCCGATCTCCTTAGCGGCGTGTATCCAGTTAGACGCCTCCATCCCGAACTTTGTGATGCAGGAGCATACTACACTCGGTGAAGGCTACCTCAAGAACCCGTTTGTCTTCAAAGATGGGTTCGTCGAACTTCCGACCGGTCCAGGACTCGGTATCGAACTCGACGAAGACGCACTCGAAGATAAGATTGACCACGATTGGCAGAATCCAACCTCCTATCATCCTGACGACGGTTCCGTTGTTGATTGGTGAGGAATAGTCATCAGTTATGGGTTGTCAGTTATCAGTTAAGAGCCGCTTGTGGCAGTCCAGTTAACTATTTTCTCCACAACATCCCTCTTTAAAAACTCTCACTGCGAGGCAAACTGAGGACTGACAACTAACGAGTAATAAAAATTATTATGAAATTTATAATGTTCACAAAACATCTGGAAGGTTTAGAAATTCCAGAGATTATCACCGCATTACAATCAG
Source organism: Candidatus Poribacteria bacterium (assembly GCA_022394775.1). Classification (GTDB taxonomy): domain Bacteria; phylum Poribacteria; class WGA-4E; order WGA-4E; family WGA-3G; genus WGA-3G. The sequence continues at coordinate 4,727 of JAGFCB010000153.1, read as the reverse complement.
TCGGTGTAAGCGGTGCGGATCTGTGTGTTCGTCCGGGTTATCCGGTGAACCCAGAAAACGCGACCACAGCATTGCCTGCCGCTGCGCAGCAATTCGCCGATGCGGGTCTATCTATTCCACTTGTTACAACCCCCGGCGATTTCCTTGATCCGACACAGGAAGAGACGCTTCGCGTCTACGCTGCTGCAGGTGAAGCCGGTGTCGAAAATATCAAATTAGGATATTGGCATTGGCACGCTGAAGACGGTGGCTATTGGGCGCAAGTTGACACTATCCATAAGCAGTTGGAAGGGTTCGCGAAACTCTCCGAACAATACGGACCCCGGACATGCATCCATAACCATTCTGGTACTTCCATGGGTCTGAATTCGTGTGCCGTGATGAACCTCGTTAAGGATTTCGATCCACAACACGTCGGCGTTTTTGCCGATACTGGGCATCTGTCCATCGTCGGTGAACCGATTAATATGGCACTCGATATCGTCAAATCACATCTTGCGGTTATGGCGTTCAAGGACTTGGCGCGTTCCCCCGGTGCACGTGGTGGCAGCGTTGTCCGGATGGGGAAAGGTTTCGTCGACTGGGACACGGCAGTAAAGACCCTACAAACCCTCGGATTTTCAGGGCCTGTGAGCTTCCATAGCGAATACAGCGGCGAGCCTGTGGACACTGTGATCGACCTCGCTCGTGTAGATGTCCGCTTCATTCAAAGTTTGTTGGACAAATAACACTATATCCATCTGAAAATTAGAAATGGATTCGTTTGTAGTCGCGCGATTCATTGCGCATGCAACGGAAAATGGACAAAGCAATAGGAAAACAGAATGGCACAATTTCAATTAGGATTAAATACCAGCACAATTCGTCCTGCCGGATTAATGGACAAGATTCGGATCGCTGCCGAAACCGGTTATTCAGCGATTGAACTGTGGAACGACGATCTAACGGCTCACGAGGAACAAGGCGGTTCGCTCGCTGATGTCAAAAGCGCGCTCGACGACTACGGACTTTCGGTGCCTACCGTTATCGCTCTACACGGTTGGCTCAACACAACAGGTTCAGCGCATGCGGAAGCGATTGAAGCAGCGAAACGGCGGATGGCTCAGGCTGCTGCTGTCGGTTCGACCTATATCATCTCAAGCCCTCCGCGCGAGGTTGCTGATCTCCAGTTAGGTGGTGAGAATTACCGCGAACTGCTCGAACTTGGACGCGAATTGGGTGTCAAACCTGCTATGGAATTCCTCGGATTCGTGGACGGTGTCAACCAAGTTAAGCACGCGTTGGAAGTAATGGAGGTCGCAGACCATCCAGATAGTACGATTGTCCTTGATCCGTTCCATATCTATCGTGGCGGCGGAGAAATAGAGGATATGGAAGGCATCCCCGGCGAAAAGATTGCCGTCTTCCACTTTAACGATGCGCCTGCTGAGCCTACACGTGCGGAGCAATCGGATGCAGATAGGGTATATCCGGGTGATGGCATCCTTGACCTTGGAAAAATGATCTCTATTCTGGAAGATGCAGGATATGCGGGCGTTATCTCGTTAGAACTGTTCAATCCGAGTTATTGGGAGGAAGACCCGGCGGAAGTTGCTCGGATTGGGTTGGAGAAGATGAAATCAGTTTTATCCAATTTTTAATCGATCTAAAAGATGCAAACTCTGCACTTACCTCGGTAGCGTTCGCCCCTCTATTTCCGTTAGCTTCCCGTTAGCGGTTATAGATTTCGGATAAGTTGTCTCGGCACAATTGTGAAAAAAGTGTTGATTTGTCACGCGTGTGTGGTATAATGCTAAAAGTGTACTCTTATATGTAACCTCGAGTTTCTAACCGAAGGTTTGATTGAGAAGGAAAAGTTGAATGACTTATATTGATGGATTATTGTCATCGTTGACGCGTGTTAAGAAAGCCCGCTCGTTGCGCGCCTCCTCTTGGGACACGACAGGCAGAAATGACGATGCATGGAACGTTGAACCGGGTGAAACCCGTGTTATTGCAGACATTCAAGGACCGGGGTGTATCAATCATATCTGGATGACGCAACCGAACGGTTATCGAAATGTGCTGATTCGGATGTATTGGGATGATGAAGCGCATCCGAGCGTCCTCTGTCCATTAGGCGACTTCTTTGGACTCGGCAACGAGATCGTTAATTCTTACGATTCCATCCCGTTCTCCGCCTCTACACACCAAAACAACACTTTCAATACAGGCTGTGCGCTGAACTGTTACTTACAAATGCCTTTTAATCGCAGTGCGAGGATTGAACTCGTCAACGAAGGCGAGACAACGCATCGTCAATACTTCTACGTTGATTATGAGTTGTACGCTGAACCGCACGGCGAGGATATCGCCTATTTCCATGCGCAATTCCATCGTGAAAACCCGTGTGACGGTTGGGGACATGAAATTACTGTAAATACGCCCGAAGCGAATATCATCAATGCTGAACGACTGGCTTGGGACCAGAATTACCTTATCTTATCTGCCGAAGGTAGAGGGCACTATATCGGTTGTAACCTCTCGGTTACCAACTTTCAAGGTACATGGTGGGGCGAAGGCGATGATATGATCTGGGTGGATGGTTATAAATGGCCCCCGGATTTACACGGCACGGGTTCAGAGGATTACCTCAACCAAGCGTGGGGGATGCAACAAAACGCTTTTGCCCACAATGGCTCTTCTATTCACGAAAATAACACTGAGGGTTACCAAACCTCTTACGTCTATCACATCGAAAACCCTATCCGTTTTGAAGAAGAAATTCGGGTCACAATTGAGCACGGACACGGCAATCACCTCAGCAACGAGACATCCTCTGTTGCGTACTGGTATCAAATCGAACCGCATGCCGCGTTCGACATTTTACCTGTAGCCCAACGTAAGCCCGTCCTGAAAGATGAATCTGGCGCGTGGCAGATTGAAGCGTCTGTACAAACACCTTCAACAGAATTCGTACTCAATGATGAGATGAAACAGATGAAACAGAAATGGAGCGAAAAAGAATAGATGTTCACCGGTTTTCAGAAAATATTAGCCGCTTGCATTGGACACACAGAAGAAGAGACGGATCAACCCGACGATGTACAGCGCGATGATGAATCCCAAACGGAATCGGAAATCACAACCGACGATAATTCCGTAGATACTACTGAACCCACAGATACAACGGTTTCCGAACACACGGAAACTGAAGACAATGATGTACCGCCCCCGTTAGAGGAATCGCCTCCAGCGGATGAGGTTCCGACTGTTCCTGTGGCCGAAAGTGCCGAAACGCTTACCGATAGTGATCCAGGTCCGGTAGATGAAACCACCGAACCAGACAGAGATGAAGTTTCTGGTGAGATGTCAGACGCTGCGCCCTCTGATGCAGACGACCCACCGCAATCATCAGACGCTGCTGATCCGATTTCCGAGGAAGACGCAGTGCCTGATACAGAGCTTGTATCGCCTGAACAGGAAACTGAGGACAGCCCACAAGTTGCTGATAGCGAAGTCCCAGAAACCGAAACAGAAGAAACAGACGAAAGCGAAAATACCGAAGCGGAACCTGAACGTCCCGCCTCAGAACTTGGGATTATTGAGGAAGTTTACGACTTTGTGGAAATGTTTGAACAAAGTACTGTTTCAGGGACAGAGCAGGCATCCGCAAGCGGGATAGATCGCTCCGGCGGTGTTACAAAACCAGCCATCTTTGAACATCCAACGCCAACAGAAGCAGCTAAAATAGACTATACCGTTTCACTCCCCGATGTTGCTGACCAAGAGAAGCTTTTCCTACACTTTTCTGTAGGTTTACGGGACGGTGTTGTTTTTGGCGATGAAGCACGCCAACCCGGGGGCGTAAAATTCGCCATCGAAATTTTCGATCTTCATAACAATTCGGACTTGGAAGTTACAGCAGACAGATGTTTTGAAGCAGTGTCAACAGAGTGTCGCTGGCAAGAAAATGGGATTGAACTGACCCACTACGCTGGTAGAGAAATCGTTGTGTCATTTTTGACGGAATGCAATGTAACAGGTAATAGCAACTACGCTTGGGCGTTGTGGGGCAAACCACAGTTGCGAAAACTCAAACAATCCGACCTCCGGAAACGGAAAAGAGATGCAGAACCAGAGCTGCGATGCGGCATTGCGATTCTACACTATAGTGATGAAAGGACACAGTTCCTTGAGTTCAACGAACCTACGTCAACAGCAGTTTCCGCGTTAACGGATATTTGCATCGAATCTGCGGTATCAGAAGAACCCCCGATCAAAGTATCACTCTACACAGCACTGCCGAAATTAGAAATCGTGAGTGTAGGTGCGACAGCTGCTATTGTCGCAGCGGGTGAAGACTTTGAAATCCAATGTACGCTACGGAACATTGGCACTGCGCCACTCGGTAGGGCAGACGAGGTTCGGCTCTCTATCAACGGTGTGAAGTTAAGACGTGGACGACCGAGACAAACAGTTAGAGAACTGGAACCCGGCGAAGAAACCTCGGTTTACTGGGTAGCGCGTCGTTTTTCGCATTCAACAGTAGTCGCTATCGCTGTTTCGCTCAAATGTCAAACCGCAGCAGGTGAAGCGCGTGATACAGGACAAGGTTCTGTTGCGATTCGTCCGACCGCCCCGAAACTTGAATCCAAAATAGTGAAAGAACTACATACCTATACAGTTGAAGGGGGTAGCGTCGTAATAGGGAATAAAAATCTCCGCGTTGTTTTTGTTCGGGGTGC
>JAGFCB010000205.1 GCA_022394775.1 Candidatus Poribacteria bacterium | reverse complement strand
AGTACCCTTGACGATTTGGCAATCTTTCATGTCGTTGTCAAACACTGGGAAGCGTATGGGTCGAGGATTGATATGAAATTCACGACATATCAAGGAGCAGATTGGGAAGATAGAGAGGGGGATCTTACCAAGGCGAAATTTTTCCGATCCGGTGATAAAATTACAATGAATATCCGTTTTTCTACGGACATAACACTTCTACAAAGGGATTTTTCATGAAAAACAGCCTATTTTTATTTGCTTTGACCAGCTTTTGTGCATTCACCCTTTTTTCACCGAACACTCTCGCTAAAGATTACACAACGTGGGGTTTACCCGAAGGTGCCAAAGCTCGCCTCGGCAAAGGTCAAATATTGGCTGAGGAACCAACCTATTCCCCTGATAGTGTGCACCTCGCCTTAGCTAGTTCGATCGGAGTTTGGCTTATTGATGTCCGTACCGGACAGGAAGTTGCCCTTCTCACTGGACATGGAGCTGTCTTTAGTGTTGCGTTCAGCCCGGATGGTGAGACCCTCGCCTCTGGGAACAGTGATGGTAGTTTGCAGTTGTGGGATGTTGCTACAAGAGAACACCAAGCAACGTTCACGGGGCATCGTTACCCTGTCTTTAGTGTTGCGTTCAGTCCGGATGGCAAGACCCTTGCGAGTGCGGATGGCACGCTCCGATTGTGGGATGTTGCTACAGGCGAATCATGGGATGTTGCTACCAAAGCAACGCGCCCCTTATCGACAAGCGTTGTGTTCGGTCCGGATGGTAAAACTCTCGTAACTATGTACGGAAGTAGTTTCTTTACGTTATGGGCTGTGTCTACAGGAACACGTAAAGCAACGTTCATTGGGCGGCGCAGCGATGTCCGAAGTGTCGCGTTCAGTCCGGATGGTAAGACGCTTGCAACCGGGATGGGAGATGGCAAGGTTATTGCTATAGGAGAACACCAAGCAACATTCACGGGGCATCGTTACCCTGTCGGGAGTGTCGCGTTCAGTCCGGATGGTAAAACGCTTGCAACGGGGAGTAACGATTTCACAGTCCAATTGTGGGATGTTGCTATAGGAAAACATAAAGCAACGTGCAGCCCACAGAGTAATTCAGTCACTCATGTTACGTTCAGTCCGGATGGTAAAACGCTTGCAAGCGCGAGTTTAGATGGCACGGTGCGGTTAAGGGATGCTGACACTGGAAAGCACAAAGCAACGCTCACTGGGCACCCCTACGGGTCCTACCTTGTTGCCGCGTTCAGTCCGGATGGCGAGACTCTCACAACTATAAGTGGGAATGGCACGGTGCGGTTATGGGATATGAACACCCAAAAGCTCAAAAGCCTCATCACTGAAGGTCCAGACCTATTTGACACAGGTGTCAAGTGTGTTACATTCAGTCCGGATGGCGAGACCCTCGCAATTGGAAAAGCAGACGAAGTTCAGTTGTGGGATGTTGCTGCAAGAGAACACCAAGCAACGTTCACGGGGCATTCCGGCGGTGTCCTGAATGTTGCGTTCAGTCCGGATGGCGAGACCCTCGCAACTTGCAGCAGGCAAAGTGTGATATCGAATGAGCATAAGACACTCCTATTATGGGATGTTACTGCAAAAGAACACCAAGCAACGTTCACGGGGCATTCCGGCGGTGTCCTGAATGTTGCGTTCAGTCCGGATGGCGAGACCCTCGCAGGTGCCGTTGGTAACGACATCCTATTGTGGGATGCTGATACTGGACAGCGTCAAGCGACCCTCTGGGGTAATAATGCAAGTAGTCCTCTTGCGTATAGTCCAGACGGTAGAACCCTCGTAATCGCCGGTAAAAAGTCACTCCGATTCTGGGATGCCGCTATAGGAAAACCTAAAGCAATACTCTTTGAAAACGGTGTCCTGAGTGTTGCGTTCAGCCCGGATGGTAAGACGCTGGCAACTGGGGACTTTGTGGGTGCAGTTCAGTTGCGGGATGTTGCTACAGGAAAACTCAGATCAACATTCATGGAACATTCCGGCGCGATCACGAGTGTTACGTTCAGCCCGGATGGCGAGATGATTGCAACTGCGAGTGACGATCGCACAGTTCAGTTGTGGGATGTTGCTACAGGAAAACTCAAATCAACATTCATGGGACATTCCGGCGATATCAGGAGTGTTGCGTTCAGCCCGGATGGTGAGACGCTCGCGTCCGGTAGCACTGATGACACGGTGCTCTTATGGAATCTTGTACAAGGAAAGAAGTCAACGCAAAAGTCTGTAGATAAAACGCAGGAACTTATTATATTGGATCCCGATCCAGAAGGGGTACAACCCGGACCTCAAGAAATCAAAGAAACACCTGTTAGCGATGTCCCACCATCTGATATAGACCCTTCATTGATTCTCCACTTCTCATTTGATGAGCTTAAGGGGAACCTTACTATTGACCACTCACAATATCAGAATCACGGGGCGTTAGTTGGAAACCCCCAATTGGTAGCAGGTAAGTTCGGTAATGCGTTAAAATTTAACGGTCGAAGCGACTGGGTTGAAGTACCACACGACGATACGCTCAATGTTAATGATGATTTTACTATTATGGCATGGATCCATACACCACGGTATCACGGCCCAGGCTTTTCCCCATGGCAGGGAATTGTTGGTAAATCCAACAATCCGAGGTCTTACAATTTTTACACAAAGGATGGCGGCTACTTGCATCTGAGTGTGGGTGAACATATCAGTAGTGATAGTGATGGGAAAGTCGCACTAAACACGTGGCAACATGTTGTTGTGCAAATAGATAAGGAGTGGCAACGCTTCTGGATAAATGGTGAAAACGTTGGAAATCTCTTGATTAACGCACGCCTCCCAGGGAAAGTAGATACGGCATCTGTCCGGATAGGAAACACACACGATAATGCTCCGCCGAACGCACCTGACCGTCATTTCCTCGGTATGATTGACGAGATACGAATTTACAATCGCGCCCTCAGTAAAGCTGAGATTATTCAACAGATGCAAATAGGTTACGAGTGAACGGCAACAGATGATTTTGAACTTATCCTCTTTTATGCATTTTTTAATTTTTCCGAGATGGTTTAGCAGATTACTGCTATGGGGTTTCGTGGTAGTCGTTACCCTATTTTTTACATTGTGTAAACCTTGCCAGATGGCATTCGCCCCTTTTGGTGACGGGGGGGACGGGTCGATAAATGGGCGGTTGTCGGGGAAGGAGGGCAGTAGAGGCAATGCTGAAGAAATGCATTCGTATACTGTAGTGGATGGACTCGTAGGGCCTATTGTGCCTGTTATCTTTCAAGATAGTCGGGGGGACTTGTGGTTCGGTTCTGAAAGTGGCGGGGTCAGCCGGTTTGATGGCGAGAGTTTTGAGCAATTTCGGTTTGAAGGGAATTTATCGATCGGTATCACCCGACAAATTCTTGAGGACAAATGGGGACATGTCTGGTTCCTTACCCGCTTGCCTACGGAACAGGAGGGCACAGTCGGTTATTTCAACGGGACTACTATTGAAACAGTCGGAACAGGGGCATGCCTCACGCTTGACAGTAATGGGGATATTTGGGCTGCCACTAACCAGAAACTTATACACTACGTAGCAACGCATAGAGAGACATCTATGGAGCGGCACGTTCATTCTAATGGAAAAACGATTAAATCAAGACACTACCGCCTTCCAGAGATGACCGATGCAACGATAAACGTTCTCTTTCAGAGCAGCGACAAGACATTCTGGGCCGGTGGCAGTATCGCTGGAGGTGTTCTGCTCCTAAATTTCGATCCCGATTCTGATCCTCAATTCAAGCGGATAGGCGCGAACAGCCTACGCGATGCCACGAATGAAATTACAGAAACTGTGAAGGATGCCCCCGTTTTCGCCGCCCCAGATGGTAACTTTGCCATCCACGATATCACCCAGGGACCCTACGGCACCGACGACCTCTGGTTCGCCGGCCCCAGTCTTCTCCTCCGATTCGATGGTAAGGCTGTCCATCAAATACGCCCAATGCCACGAAGTATAAACCAAACCAATACGCCGCCCGCAATCCCAAATGATAGTCAGTTACATCACGATCCTTTTCATGGCTGCATCTGGTTCAGTGAGGACGGAGATACCACGAGATACAATCCATACGCAGTCAAGAAGAGCGACGGACTCCTTCTGGAAGCAACGCGCATGGCATTCACGGGGGGCGGAGTTACCACGCACTACGAGAGCGACGAATTGGTAAAGGTCAGCGGAACACTTAAAATGCAGGACATGCAGGGTAACTTATGGTTTGCAATGAACATTGGCGTATTCCAATATGATACTAATCGGCGGGAACAAACTTATACTGTTGAAAACGGTCTCAGCAGCGACAATATACAGACTATTTTTCAAAGCGTAGATGGAAGCATCTGGTTTGGACACGATAATGGTGTCACTGTCTTCAAACCGCAGTCTACGTTCGTCAACTTCAAGACACGACACCTACTCGGAAGCAACAGGACCCGCCAAATCTATGAAGACGAAATCAGGAATATCCTTTGGTTCAGTATCCCCGGTGGAATTGCGTACTATAAAGACGGTCGTCTTTACCAACAGAAGTTGGGCCCAGGACAACCAGAGGTACTTGAGTTAGACTCTGAGCGCGGTGAGGATCGATTTGAATCTATTGAAAAATCTGATGGGGAATCAGTTGAAATTAGAAGACCACTTAACCCTATTCCCAAAAGAAGCCAGGCTGAAGTTGTCGGAATTTTTCAAAGTCGGGATTGGGTCTGGTTCATCAATAGGGCTGAACAGACCTCAACTGGAACGCTTTACACCTTTTTTGCTAGAGGTCCCTGGCCGAAATTCCAGCATAGGCCGAAATTCCAGCAGCTGTCTATCCAAATCCAAACAGAAGGCAATCAGGGTAGGCCTCCGCAGATTCTGATATCCGGTGGTTCCAAAAATCCATGCCTTGCCTTTGGTGGCTGGTTATTCAAACCGTATTCAGAAGGGTTAAAATGGGTATCTCCACACGGAACACAAGATTTTCCATTTCAAAGCGCACAACAATCGGAAGATTTTCCAATGATTGAACACGGTCCTTCGACAATTATTGATGTGCATACGAACAAGTATGGGCACATTTGGTGTTATTTGGAAAATGGCACTGTTCAATCCTATGCGAACCTAAATAGAGAAAAGGTCCCTAAAGTTGTGCTGCCCAAAATTATAACGACTGCTAAGGTAAAACCCCTGCGTCTACCGAATCCGAAAGTGGGATCGGACGTATTTCCTGAGAACGCTGCCCCGAAATGGTTTTTTAACAGCGAGGAAAAGCAGATAATATATTGGGATACTGAAATTTTGACGGAACCAACCGTCGTTGAAGGTGTTTTCAATGCCCCACCACTCGCGATATGGGAAAGTGCCGACGCAGCGGAGACCACTTTTATCTTTTCGGATCGTCTTAGGAAATACCGCGGCACGCAACTGATCCACGAGGAAAAGGTTAGTGTCGCTGAAGTCCGATCTGCACTGCTCACGAATGCAAATCCACACGTGTTGTGGCTCGCTACAAAGCAGGGCGCGGTCCGATATGATGGCACCACACTCAAAACCTACGGCATTGAAGATGGTTTCCTTGTCAATGACCTGCGCGATGTGCTCGAGGATGACAGGGGCCATATCTGGTTTGCAACATGGGGCGGGGGAGGCGTCCGATACGATGGTGAAACGTTCACCCCTGTTACAACGAGAGACGGACTCGCACACAACAGCATCTCTGACATCCATCAATCAAGGGACGGCGTTATCTGGTTCGCAACCGAAGGGGGCATAACCCGTTACACGCCGACCGATGGTGCACTCCCTTTCTGTAACATCACCGCAGTCAAAGCTGATGAAACTTATACGGATATTCCAGATACCGACTTCACCTTCCCTTCGCGGGTCAGCGACATTACATTCCACTTTGAAGGTATCAACCCGCTCCGGCTCCGACACCACCTCACTTACGAATTCAAACTCCTTGGCGTTGGTGAAAACGCCTGGACCCGCGGCTCCACGCAGACACCGACGCGGCTCCTACAGGATACCGTTACGCAAACTTTCGCTACAAGCACTCCGGCTAACACCGATACACCAACGCCGCGAGATGCCCCTTCTGTTACCTATCAAGGCCTCAAACCCGGGAATTATACGTTCCTCGTAAAGACCTACCGCAAAGGCTGGCCCTACACTTCCACACCTGCTGCGGTCAACTTTACGATTGCCACACCTTTTTGGGCACAGTGGCGGAATTATCTCCCGTATCTTGTTTTGATTGGACTTCTCATCACAATCGTCCCTTACCTATTGGCTCGACTGGTTATGAACCGTCGGCGCGTTGCCCAATTGAGCTTCGAGATACAACAGAAGGAAGAAGCCGAAATGCAACAACTCCGCGCCGAACTCGATGAAGCCCGAAATATGCAAACCGCTTTGCTGCCGACGAAAGTGCCTGAAGTGGAAGGACTTGATGTTGCGGGCATATCGCTCCCCGCAACGCAGGTCGGCGGCGATTTCTACGATTACTTCAATGCCGGCGAGAATCATCTTGCCATCGCTGTAGCAGACGCTGCCGGAAAAGGACTACGCGGCGCGCTGAACGCTGTGCTTACCAACGGCATGCTCAACGAAATCGTTCAGATCCAACACAGCGCAGATGTCATCCTCACCAATCTCAATACCAGTCTTGCCCCGCGGCTCTACGGGCGCACCTTCATCGCCCTCAATCTCGCTATTATTGATCCGGAGAGTAAACAGATGCTCTATGCCAATGCGGGGCAGCCCTATCCTATTCTGAAACGCGGAGACACGTTTATTGAAATTGAGGCAAGTGAACTCCCACTCGGTGGTATGAAAAGAACTCAGTATGCTCAGGAGCGGCTTGAACTCGCCCCCGGTGATATCTATATCTTCTATACGGATGGTGTTATTGAAGCACTCAATTCGGAGGAGGAGATGTATGGCACTGAACGCCTGAAGTCGGTGCTTGCCGA
>JAGFCB010000169.1 GCA_022394775.1 Candidatus Poribacteria bacterium | reverse complement strand
CAACCGAAATAGGTCAAGAAGTCATAGGCGTTGATATAGGCGAAATACACCCGATAGTTTCTCATGACGGAACAGAGACACGGATATTCAATGGACGGTATATTAGATCACTCTACCGCCATAGAAACAAAGTGCTTGCCGAGTTCAGTCAAACGCTGAGTCGGTGTAAACGTCATTCCAAACGCTGGTGGAAACTGACACGTCGTAAATGGAAATGTATCCGAAAGATTGATAACCAAATCAAAGACGCACTCCACAAACAGACGACGAAGTTCGTCAAATACTGTCAAACGAAAGGTGTTGGTACGATTGTTCTTGGTGACCTAAGAGGTATCCGCGAACGTATTAGCTATGGCAACCGTGCGAATCAGAAACTCCACCAGTGGGCTTTCGGCAAAATAGCCGAGTTGATCACCTATAAAGCAAAGGTGTTAGGTATCAAAGTCAAAACGATTGACGAATCCTATACTTCGCAAACTTGCCCGAAATGTGGCAACCGCAAGAAACCAGCCAATCGCAACTATACCTGCCCGTGTGGTTTCAAATATCACCGCGACGGTGTGGGTACGATCAACATAAGAGAAAAGTATCTCGGACACTTCGGTGTCCGTGTAGTGGCGGAAATGGGTTCTCCCCGGATGACACCGCCCTTGGGCTTTCGCTTGAAAGTCCCTGTTGCCTCGTCTTAGACACGAGGAATGTTTCTATAAGGAACAAAAGAACCACCCGCGCTTTAGCGGGGTGAGTATGTCAGGACTGGAGAGACGAGAGTCCGTATGATGCTCCGCAACCAAAAACGGATCCGTGGAAAAAGTTGGATGAGCAGCAGGCAGATACAGCAGAATCAACGAATAGCAGTGAAGAGAGTGAAGTCTACCCGCCTCCAAACTGGCCCTTGACGAAAGATCCGGCGTTACGCGCCGAATACTTCCACGCCCAATTGATTAATCAGTTCGGAGATATTCCTGAGGTTCACACCGTCGCAGCGTATCAACGAAAAAAGGAACTGGGGTTACCTGTCACCATTGATGAGTATATTGCCAGTCTCGAAGCGCGCTACCATCTCTGGCAAAATAAAAGGACCCTGCAGGTGCTTGAAAGTCTACGAAAGGAGAAAGCAGAATGAAACTATCCACCGTTACACTTTTTTATCTTGTATGCTTTTTGGGTTTGCTGACATTCTTCGGTTGTGGCAGTGACACCGAAGATACGGAAAAAGCATCCGGTTTGATAGCAGAACGCCCTGAACCTGAAAAGACTGACGATATCTATATACCGGACAAGTGGTATAAGGCGAGAGACCCGCTTTTACGCAATGATTATTTTCTCGCTGTCCTTATTAAACAATTTGGAGATATTCCAGAAGTTCACACCATCGCGGACTATCAGCGGAAAAAAATACAAGGTTTGCCTACCACCGTTGCGGAGTATAACGCCGTCCTCGATGCACGGAAGCGTCTCTGGCCGGATCGGGAAACGCCTCGAAAGGTCGGAGCATTGGAAGAAATCGATGATCCAGAAGAGTATGCCAAAATCTTCCGTGAAGAACTCATTGAACAGTTTGGAGATGTTCCAGAGATTGACATCATTGTAGAAGTTGAAAAGAAATGGAAAGCGGGGAAAGGTGTGCCGATGGATGAATACGTCGATTATGCGCACGCAATATTCCTCCTCTTTCCAAATAAAACAACACTACGTCAGTTCCAAGAAGCCCAAGAAGACTTCGCAGAGCAAGAGGAAATGAATGACTTAGATGATGAGTAGGTCGTTTAGACGCGACAAAACCGTTTTTAATTCAAGTCAATAAGGTTGAGTTTTCTTTAACTTCTATGGTGTTTACGAGGGTGTTCAAAACCGATGCTAACATTTTAGCAACAGTTAGTAGTCTATTTAACCCAGAAGGCAAATGGTAAAGATCATACATGTGTTTTGCCAAAGTGGGATTTTGCTTTCCATTGAGTAACACGAGAGAAGTAGCGCGAAAGCAAAGAAACCGTGTAAAGTTTTTCTATTATGTTTCATACAGTTTTGCAAGCGAAGTTGCTGCGTGTATTGGAAGCGCGGGAGTTTCAGAGGATTGGTGGCACAAAGACCATCGCTATCGCCATTCGTGTACTAACAGCCACGCATCGGAATTTAGTGGATACCGCCAAAAAGAGCGACTTCTATTGTTTTCGCTGACTTCCACGATCCAAATTCAACTGGCGCGCTTACTGGATTTCGCCGCGGATGGTGAGTGCGCTTGCGACTGAAAGGAAGTCTCTGCCTTCTTCGACGCTGTCGTGATGGTAGCTGAGACCGAGATGGAAGTTTGCTGTGGTATGTGTGCTGATGCGCTGTGGGTGCATCAATTGGTATTTGAAGGGGCTGTTTGTATGACAGGAATGATGTAACTTCGAATGCTCACGCCGTCCACGGTTTCCGTTTCTACACGGGGTTCTGGTTTTTGTCGGTGATCGAATACAACATAATATCCTTCCGTCACACCTTCTGATTTAAGATATACGGCGAGTTGCTGCTTACCTACCTGGTAGCGGACATCTCCGCGCCAAATCTTTGTTTCAACGATATATTTCCGCTGATTATGCGTGATACACAGGTCCATTTTGCCTGCGCCTGTTGGGACTTCAAAGGACATGACACCGCCGACTGCCTTGACGAATGAATCCAGATAGGTAAGCAGGAGATGCCTGCCGACATACTCTCGCGGCGTTTCGGGGACCTGGAGAATCTTAAAACCTACGCGTGTGATAAAATCCCGGAAGTTATCCAAGAGTCGAGCGATCGCAAGATGTCCTTTCGGCGTGAGGTAATTTTGAAATTCGCCGGTTGTGTTCTCGGCAAAATAGTCCCGCTCCAATCCATTTAGTGTCGGGGTGAATGCTTGCATAATGTGATGTAGATAGATAGGGTTGACAATCTCACACCTTCCATCAATACCGTTCTGTATGACACCATAAGTTGTAAGCTCACTGATAATGTCGTCGTGTGGATTGAAGCGGACACCTTCTTCATAGGTCATGATTTCCATCAGGAGCCCTTCAAACTGGCGACTTTTGCGGATATTGGTCGTTAGGTGCTCAATGTTCGTGTTCTTTTCGAGCAGGAGTTTCTTATGTGCTGCAGTGAAGTGATGCATCGTAATCATCTCGGTTTTTGGAACGTCCAGCTCTTCGGTAAGAATTTGTGCAGCGCGGTTGACAAGGAAGGGCTGTCCAGCAGTTTGTTTGTGGAGCATCTGGATGACCTCTGGAGCGAAGGGTTGTCCGACTTCATCGGTGTATTGTGCAAGGAGTTCACGCACCTGTTTGCGCGTAAAGTTCGGCACGATGAATTCGTCTTGGATATTGAAAGGAGAAACAGAGGTATCATAGTTGAGTTGCCTGATATTCTTAACGCCGACGATGCCGACGCTGTGCGGGCTGCGCGGCTTACCGGCGACGTAAATGTGGCGCAGCGAGTGAAGAAACCCTTTAAGCACGTTGCGCGGAATGCCATCAAACTCATCAATGAGAAGCACCACCCGCTGGGTGAGGGACGGGGGTTGTGTTGGGTGCTGTGTATTGAGCGACAAAAGTTTTGCGAACTGCCGAAAGAACCTGCGCATGGAACGGTGATCGGTAATGCCGTTGTTGTTCTCCAAAAAGTCTGCTAACGGCACAGAAGGCAGCTCGCGGCGTCGCTCAAAAACATTCTCTATCTGTTCAAGGATATCTTCATAGAGACCTCTGTAAAAATCTGCGGCAGTGTCATCTTCAGCCTCCTCAAAATTAAGTTGAATAGGAAAATAGTGTTGTTCTTGGGTTGTAAGGATATCCAGTGCCCGTTGAAAAAATGTCGTTTTTCCGGTCTGTCGGGGTGCAAAGATGACGATGTATTTTCCACTTTTGACGCGTCCAATGAAATCAGCGGTTTCCTTAGAACGTGTGACGATGTAGTTATCGTGAGGATTGACAGGCCCTTGGGTTCCGAAAGTTCTCACAATTTTCTCCTCCTTCTTCTTCAAGCACTCGTTTCTTTAGTATATCAGAAGGTGGTGCGGGTGTCAAGCGTTACTGGATTTCGCCGCGGATGGTGAGTGCGCTTGCGACTGATAGGAAATCTCTGCCTTCTTCGACTCTGTCGTGGTGGTAGCTGAGACCGAGATGGAAGTTTGCTGTGATGTGGGTGCTGATTTTGTAACCGACGCGTAAGGTCGTCTCGTAACGCTCAGAACGTTCCTCACGGTTCGCACCGAAATTTTCCCTGCGGATCGCCCAAGAGAGTGTGTTCGTTAGTTCCAAGTCGTGTTTGAGTGGGATTCTACCGAAAAATGGAAACCGTATACCATTTTCTGTGTGATAACGGTAATCAATACTAAAGTTTGGGGTGATAATCACAGCTTTGCTCTCTATACCGCTTCGTTGTTGATCTCGGAATGTTGTGCGTATACCCAACGCTGTTTTCGTCTCTTTACCCCAGGTGTATAACCAACTCAGTGATGGTGTGTGTGCTGTACTATCGCTGAGCGTCGTTTCCAGCGTTGCATTATCCCGTTTTGTGAAACTATAGCGAAGTTGAAAACTGGTGGTTTCTTGCGCCCTCAGTTTTAAATCGGCTTCGTACGACTCCCCGTTTGATGTGTAGGTACTACCTAAACTTTTCCGGAAACTTTCGGATGTGCTGAAATTTGTCCCTAACGATGCCCAACTCCACGGGTCCACCGAGCCTCGGACCGCGTAACGATTACTGCGCCGCGAATTTGACCGTTCCTTTGCATCTTCCGCAAGCGACCAGATATCTAATGCGGACAATCCGGATTCAAGCTGCCGGTACGATTCGGTGGCAGTGAAGTTCGCGTTGGTGCTAATCGTGAAACTTTTGAGGGTTCTATACAAGATGCCTTCCTGAGTTGTGGGTGTCGTATTCGCTTGTGCTGCACCCTTCTCAGCCTCTCCTTTATCGCGTTCGATCCAATCACCACGGTTTTCTTCAAATTCTTGGATCTGCGTCTCGTCGATGCCGTTTTCTCGGAGTTGTTCAGCTATTTTTGTGGCTTCGTTGCTTTGTCGGGATTCTGCTGGGTCTTCTATTTCTAAAGACGGTGGTGTGCCATTTTGAGACCCGTCTGTCGAGGTTTGGGTTTCTGGCGGTTTCTCGGTGTTCAATAGCCATCCGAACCACTTTTGGACGCGGAAGTTCATGCCAAGACTGACATTGCCATTCAGCGAAGCATTCTTTTGTTCCCTGAACCAATTTTCACGGAAACTCAAACGGCTTGTCACAGTAGGTCGCATCCCAATCAAGTCTCGATTTAGGCGTGGTGTAAAGGAAAGCCGATGTTCTCGTTCCGCAATTGAAAAGTCCGGTTTCGCTGCTGCTTGTGTTTCTGATTCGGGCTGAGTATCGCTTGCCAAGGTGCGCGAGTTATAGCTTCGGTCTTCTCGTCTTTCAAGCGTCCGACGCACATCGTAGCTCGGATTCAGGCTAAAAATGTTTGTCGGGCTAATGTTGAGTGTTATTGTGCCGCTATCCGTCTTCTCGTCCTGATTTCTTCCATAGCCGTAACTGTAATAAGATGTTGATGCGGATGTGGTATCTGTTGCGGTTTCAGGTTTTGCAAGCACATCTTCGTGGCGATATTGGGCGTTAAGACCGAGTTTTGAACCGAGTTCATATCGGAAGCTGCCGGTGTAAAGGTGGCTAATTTGTGTGCCTTGACGCTCATTCCAAAAGTCTTGGTAGTTGTATGCAAAACCGAGGTTAGGATACGGGTTTCGGTTGAATTGGACAGAGAAGTCTCGGGTAACGATTTCACTTTTTCCGCTTTGGAAACTGCTGTAACTGCCGCGTAGGCTCTCGGTTTCGGTGTCTTGTTGTCGGATACCGTATCGGATCGGTAGCCACGGAAAGATGGTGACATCAGCATCGATATTGAAGTCGTTATTTGTGGTACTATACCCGCGTGAAGAGAGACGTTGTCTGCCAATTTCACCGGCACCACTTTCAAAATCTTTATCTTGACTTGCGTAACCGCCACGTAGTTTAACAATACTGCCGAGGGACATTGACATGTTCCCGCGGCGCGCCCAACCGGCACGGACGAGCGGATCTCCGAGGTGAATCTCATTTATCCAGATGTCGCCGCTGATTTCTTGTTCAGTGTCATTACGGATGCCGAGTAGGATACCACCAATGTTTTTAATAGAGAGTCGTGTACTGTTTCTGCCCCTAATTGTGAAGCCGTCAGGGTGTCCATCAGGACTGTCGCTGTCAGCGGCTGGTGGTTGTGTAACACTTTCGGTTTCTACAAACTGCTCTTGATTGGCTGCCAAAGGCTGGTTGCTGGTGTCTACATCGGGATAGGTATTTCCACGCAAATCACGTAAATCGATTTCAATTAACTTCCAGCCCTCAAAATCAATGGGTACGGTGTATTCATAATAGTCCGTCAGATTCTCGAAAACGTTAATATCTTCTTCCTCTGTTTGGCTAACAAACGGGTCTGAGCTATAAAACGAGCTGCGGTAGCCAGTGCGGACGGTCGGTGCGAGTTGCAAAACGAAAGTTGTATTGCTTTTGTCGCCGTAGAGCCAAAATCGCAATGTGTCGTGTTTACTGAAATCTTGCCCATCGCTTTGCGTTAAACCTTTAAGTTGTTTGGAGGTAACGCCGTAAGACCCCGGAAACAGGTAATATTCAAGGCTAAGCGTTTGCTCGCGTTGCTGTTGTGTTTGAAAACCGAGTGAGGTCGCTGTGAACGGATGTAGTTTTTTGAAGAGTTCGTTATCTTCGATATCAAGATACGCGCTCTGATACGCGTCGTAACTGAAGTTATCCTTTGTACCAACAATAAACTTTTCGATTGTATCTTCGACAATTGTGCTTGTTGATAGCGTTTCACCGGTAAGTCCTGCTTCTGGTGTTGATTGAAGTGCTTGGCGGGTTATTATGCCTTGTTGCCATTTATTTCCAACGATTTCGATGGATGCCCACTGTAGTGTGCCTTTCGCGCTACCCGGGGCGTTTTTGCTTAACCAGAATCGGAAATGTTGCACGAAAACCAGACTCGGCACCCGAGAACCGGCTGGTGTAAATTTGGAGAGCGGGATACTCAGGAACATCCAACCGTTGGTATTTTTGCTTTTAATCCACTCATTTGGGATCTCGTTCAGGGGAATTGATATTTCAAAATAGGCATCTATATTGTCAAGCACGCCGTCGCCGTTAAGGTCTTCGCTATCCAAAATTTGGTTTCCAGCACCGATGGATGTCTTTTCAAGAGGACCGTCGTAATTCCAGCCGGTATCCTCACCGGTGTCAAGAGCACCGTTCCCTCGGTACCGATCTGCGCCTGAGAGATTTTCGAGATCCAAATCAAGGGCATCAATGTTATTATCTCCATTTGTGTCTGTTAGCGTGTTTGGAAGATCTTCGCTATCGAGGCGTTGATCGGCATCAGTGTCTTCATTCACTACTCCGAGGTTCAGATGTAGTGTCACGTTGTTGTCGCCTTGAACGCGCATCCAGATGTCAACGAAACTACGTTCCGAATAGTCGACACCCGCGGCTGAGATGCCGTTTGAGAAGCCGCCCCATTCTGCTACTACATCTGTAAAATCATAACCGAGTTCCATAATGAGACGTTCTTCAGTGGAAAGGGCGAGCGGTTGAATCGTAGATGCTGGGACATCTCGGTTTCGCATAAAGTTTCCGACGGCTTCCGATTCGTTTTTGTCTTTTAGTACAACTTTAAAGATGGCTCTATTCTCATCGGTCGGTATAACGTTGTAAGTGTTCCCTTCAGTCGCAGGCGTATCTTCGGCTATATACGGTAGACTACTCGGCTTCCAGTTATATTTTAACGTTGGCACTGTTGTCGATTCCTTCGCGCCTTCCATGCTATCAATAAGTGCGACACCGATGCTGTTAGGATTATTGTGTGAATAAGCCGCTTCTCCGCTGAAATCAAGCGAGAGCGGGAGGTTTCTCATGTTAATAAATGGTAGCAGGTTAAAGATGCCAGCGACGTTAAACGCTCTTCCAAAACTCGTGTTTATGTTGAACGCTTGCAGACGGTTTGGGACACCGTTTACATCTGGTATCTCCGCCGGTTTCTGTCCGGTATTCAGGATATAGCCGGTTGAAAGCATAAACCCTTTTTGGAACACCGGATTAAAATAATTCATCGAACCGCCATAGCCACCATAATAACTCGCACCCCTTCGGGACCTACCACCGAAACTGCCGAAGCTGCTATAGCCACCCCCGTAACCACCTAAACCACCGCCACCTAAGCCTCCACCGAAACTGCTTCTTCCTAAACCACCAAAGCTACCTCTCCTACCTTGTAATCCACCACTGAATGGATCTGTTGACCGGCCATCGATAGCACTTGGATCCATTGATTGGATACCACCGAGACGATTGAATCTATCTTCAAGGCTTTGTTCTTTTTCTGATTTGGGTTTCGGCTTGTGGGTGTACTCTAACCAGACACCCATCACGGTTTGTTGCAATGAACCGCCAAAAGGCGTTTTTTCAAATTCAACAACGATCTCATCGAATTCATCGAGTTGCCTGAAAAATCTGATAGTGCCGACCTCATAAAGCATCATGTAGTCAGTATCACGGGTTAGGAGTTGGCCGTTTAGCCGAACCTTTTCACTATTTGGGATTACGAACAAACCGACGTTATATGTTTCTGATTGGTATGTATAGTCGGCTATCATCGTATAGATTTGGGCATTTGAAAAGGTGCCTTCAAGGTATATAGCGTTGTTGTTAAGCGAATCTCGGTAGGTGTAATACGGGTGGTTAGGATCTGTGATTTGAAAGGGATTTGTTGTCGGAAAACGTAGCAGCCCTCTATCATAGTCAATGAACTGTGCATCGACATTGCCATCACCGTTCTGATCCAAGCCAAAGATTTCGATATAAGGGACGAGACCTTCATTTGTCTGGAAGGCTTCGCTTTGTCCTTGGCGGCGGATTGTGAGTTGAAAGTCGCGTGGGTTAATATTTCGACTGCCGAGGTGATAGACGTGTGTTGCCTCTGTGCCGCGAAACCCTTTTTCTTTTAGCACTATGTAACCGATCTCTTCCCCTTCTTCATCAATTGTTCCATCTCCATTTTCATCGACGAAGACGCTGCCGGGTTTACCGACAGTGCCGCCGCCACCACCGCTATATTCATACGCGACAACAATAGTGTAGTTTGCGGAGATCGGGGAGAGGAATTCTATTTCACCGGTATCGTAGTCGATGTTGTAGTCCTGTCCAGCGAATTGTAGGTTGAAGTAACCTTGGCTTGTTCGTTTACCGCCTTGGTTGTTTCCTACAACGCCATCATCAATGTAGATTTCTTCGCTTCTCGCTTTAATAGGAAGATATGCTTCGTGTAGTAAACCGTCTTCCCCTTTGTGGATGTGGTAGTATCGATTTTTGACGTAGTTGGCATCAGGGATCTGTTTTCCAGGCGGTCCATATCCATAACCGCCAGCGCGTCGCGATTGTCCACGGAAAGTCCGCACCTCGCGTATCCCCTTGCTTCGCGAGCCAAAAGCCGTAAGTCGTGTATTTTTCCATTCAAAGATACCTTCAAGCCCGAACAAATTCCGATTGATATTCAGGAAACGGGTGTTCGGCAAGTTGAGTGTGATGTCTCCAAACGAGATCGTTTTTATAATGCTCTCCGGTTTACCTTCGTACCAGATTTTAATTTTCTGTTCCTTCGCGCCCCCGAGACCGTATCCACCACCATAACCACCGCCATAACCGCCCCCATAGCCACCACCGCCAAAACTGCTGCCGCCAGCACTATAATCTACGGCGACATGCCAGCGTTGCCCGACGCGCCCGTGCAGCCCAAATTGCTGTATCTGACGTAGGTTGAAGCCTGTCGCTCGCGGGACACCTCGGCTGCCATATCCACCATATCCGCCGCCGTAACCACTCCCATATCCGCTGCCGTAGCTGCTCCCGTATCCGCCGCCGTATCCGCCGGTACCATAGCCTATATCATCAAAACCGCCGCCACTATAGCCGAAACCCTCGTAACCATAAGATGAGGTGAGCCCAAGGTCAAGCCCAGATGAGTATCCGCCGTATCCACCGCCGTAACCGTATCCGCCGTATCGGTTCAGGTCCCCGCTGCCGAAATAATGTGTTTTGTTCGCTTCTACAGTTACGGATTGTAAACCTGTTATCCGTAAATTAGAGTCCATTGGGAGGGCGATACCTTTTTCATCACGTTTTGGTTTCGGCTTCCAGTCATAGAGTTTGCTGAGATCTGTCAATTCGGGTGGGTGCCGCCATCTACGGAGGCTGTCAAGGTAGGGTTGTATGTGCCTACTTTCCTCGTCTACTTTAGGTTGTTCTTTTTCATCTTGCCAAATGAAACGTTTTGGTATACTGTCAGTATCGAAAGGATTACGGTTAAACAACCCAAACTCACTGTCGTTTCTTTTTTCCGCTGGTATTTCGGGTTCGTTAGAATCAGGAACGGTAGTGCTGTCCTTGGGTGTTATGGTTTCTATTTGCGGTTCGTCGTTTTCTTCAGCAATACGACTTACAGCAATGTCAGATGTTGTGGAAAGGACAATAATCAGGATAAGCCCAATTTTATAAAGCAGCCCCAGGCATCTTAAAAAGTGGTGAACTGCAAGTTTAGATAGTGGATTTTTCTGCACGTGTATTCTCGGTTGTTATTGTATTTGCCAGATTTCTATAGTAGATGTAGGATGACGTTATTGCTATAGGACTTACGCATTACCTCTTAAAGTCCCCTGATAAGGGGCGGGGAATGCCATGATGTGGAATCTTGAGTAGAAACGAGAAAATGGGACTTTACGTTTACAAAGATTTTGTCAGGACTTAAGCATTTTTCCATGATAACAGACGTATTACGCACTGTAGGCGGTGTTTGAAACACCGCCTACAGTGGGGCGTTCTATTTGTAACATGAATGTTTTTTCGATGGCAGGCGTGGGTTGTAGATGTATGGGTTATCGGCTGCTATCTTTAAGATACCCCCATGTTACCGCTAACTTTTCTGAAGCGTCCACTGCTTGAAATTGCTTTGAGAGACCCGCCATCACGTCAGCGATCTCATTTTCGTCTAATGCCGTATTGTAGACAGCGACTTCATCAATGATGCCTCTTAACGGTCCGTTATTCCCATTAGGCCCCTGTGCCCCTATTATAAATGGCGCGTTGTTCGTAGCCGGTTTACCGGCAGCACCGCGTGGATTAAATTGTTCGCCATCAACATAAGGAATCAGATTTTTCTCGTCATACACACCTGCGACAAAGTGCCACTTCCCATCAGTGACCTCTTTGCTGCCTACTTGCAGGTCTTGTGCACCGCCGGGGAGCGTAAATCCAAAAGTCATGACACCGGGACGAATCCACATTGTGTAGTTTCGATCCGGCCATGCCTCTTTACCCAGAATAACTTGATATGGATCGACGATCTTCGGGATTTTTATCCATGCAGTCATCGTCCACTGCCTGAGATTCATGATGTCCTGATGTGGCACGCTTACGTGCCCGCCATCAAATTCAAGCGCGGTCTCAAATTTCCCGTCAGCCCATGCCACTTCACCAACAATTTCACCGTGATGTCCATTTCCAGATAAATCTTTAACAACTTTGCCGTCCCCTTCATCAAATAGCCATACGCCGACTGCATCAGCATTGGCGTTGGAGACCCCAAAGTAACACAGAATGCTCAGTAAAAGCATTAAAACAGATATTATTTTCATGCTCAGTACCCTCCATATATAATCCTTGCTCTTCTATTTTAGCAGATTTGGTGTGAAGTTGCACGCGTTTTTCGCTTGACTTCTCATATATATTGAGATAAGATGACCCAAATTTCAGGTGTAGCGGAAATAAGCGATCGAAAATTACCCATCTTTACTGGTGAGGTTTCTGATCTTGCCGTTTGTTGGCGTAAGCCATTACAGGGACTCACGCAATGCGAAAATATCGGTGTGCTATCATCGGCTGTGGGAGTAGAGCCTACGGTCATGCAAATGCCTATCAGCAAGTTTCGCGAGGCGAGTTAGTCGCGTGTGCGAACCGATCTAATGCTGCCCGTCGCGAAAAATTCGCTGAGACTTTTGGGATTAAGGGTTACGCGGATGCCGAGGAGATGCTCCAAACAGAGAAACCCGATCTTGTTCATCTTGTCACGATGCCGGATCAGTGGCGGGAGCTCATGCCGATGGTATCAGAATTTGGCGTGCCGGCGTGTATCGTTGAGAAACCGATTGCTTGTGGCGTTGAAGACTGGCGTTTGCTGCGCGAATTAGAGAAGCGAACTGCTACGAAATTTGGTATAGGGAAACAATACCGCTGGCATCCGGGGCTCATCAATTGCCAAAAGGCAGTGCAGGGCGGTCTATTGGGAGAAATCCGTCTTTTAGATTTTTCGTGTGGCATGAATCTCTCTGCCCAAGGCACACATATCATCGATTGGGCGATGTCTTTGAACGAGGACTCGCCTATCGTTCGGGTCTTTGGCACTGTTAGTGGTGCCGAGTCGCTGGACAGTACCTATCCTGCTCCGGATGTATCATCGTGCCAAGTGGTCTTTGAAAACGGGGTCTATGGGTTTTGGAACACCGGTTTTACGTCGCCACGTGCTGTGGACGACGATGCTATCTATAAGCACTGTCGCGTTGCTGCCTATTGCGAAAGGGGTCATGTCCTTTTTGAAGAGTTCGGCGGATGGGAAATCTTTTCCAAAACGGGCACCAAAATCCACCAGACGACGCCTGATGAGTGGCGTGAAAATAACGACCTTGCGCAAGCACGTCTGACAGAGGCGATGTACGATTGGATTGAAGACGATGCCAATCCAGTCGAAACGCATCTAAAACTCGCATTGCACCAGTTCAACGCCGTTTTAGGCATCTATGCGAGTGCGATCTCTCACCGACCGATTGACATCCCTTTTGACCCTCCCACAGACCTTGATTCACGAATCCGTGAGGTGTTGTCGCGTTCCTGACCCACCCGTGTAAAAATTTGACAAATTCATGGTTTTATGCTATACTATTAAAGGTTTTATGTTAGAATAAGCGCGGGAATTTTGACACTATGGAAGTGCTATCTTGTCTACGCCAAATACAGCATCTTCAGAGCCATACATCCACGTCGCGCCATCTGTGATGTGCGCGGATTTATGCAACTTAGAAGCCGATATTCAGGAATTAGAAGCTGCTGGCATTAATATGCTCCATTTCGACTTAATGGATGCACATTTCGTCCCGAATATGCCGATCGGGCTTGCGCTTCTTGAACAATTACGCCCAAAAACAGACTGTGATTTTGATATTCACCTCATGGTGGAAAATAACGATTTTTTTGTTGACGCGGTCGCAGAGATAGGTGTCCAACAGATAGCCGTTCACGTTGAATCGGCGACGCATCTTGATAGAACGTTATCTCTCATTCAAGCGCACGGCATCAAGGCAGGCGCAGCCCTCAACCCCGCAACCCCGCTCTCCGCGTTGGATTATGTTATTGATCGGCTCGATTTTGTGCTGGTGATGACGGTGAACCCTGGATTTGCGGGACAAAAGGTGGTTCCGGCGACCCTCCGAAAAATTGCGGAGTGTCGTGCTTTTTTGCGTAAACACGCGGTCGATTTGCCGATTGAAGTGGATGGCAACGTGAGTTTTGAAAATATCCCAAAGATGGTGTCTGCAGGCGCGGATATCTTGGTCGGCGGGACAAGTAGCGTTTTCCAAAAATCGGGATCACGGCTTGAGAACGTTCAACGGATTCAACAGGCGATTACGCTCGGACTCACAGACAGAACTATTGGCGATAGAATACGCCGTGATTAAAAAGTTTACATCGATTGGTTCTGGTGAGCCAAGTTTGTCAAAGGGCATAGAGTTTATGATTACAGCAGTGTGCAACGGAGCTAAGCATAGTTAAAAAAATGGAAGCACTTGTCCTTCACGGGGTTGGAGATTTACGGTTAGAGCAGATTCCGGTGCCGCATCTCGCTGAAGGGGACGTGCGCGTCCGAATCGGATTTTGTGGTGTCTGCGGTTCCGATATTCCGAGAATTTTCGTCAAAGGTACTTATAGTTTCCCCACAGTTTGCGGACACGAATTTTCTGGTATAGTTGAGGCATGCGGTCCAGATGTTGACGGCTTTACGCCAGGGGACCCTGTCGTCGTATTTCCGCTGCTTTGGTGTGGTGCTTGTTCGGCGTGTGAACAGGGGAAGTATGTTCAATGCCACGACTATGATTATCTCGGTTCACGCAGCGATGGTGCCTTTGCTGAATATATCGTGGCACCGAAAGAAAATTTGATCCATGTTCCGCAAGGCGTGACACTCGAAGAAGCGGCGATGACAGAACCCGCTGCAGTTGCCTTACACGCAGCCCGTCGTGCCCAGACATCGCTTGCTGGAAAGACAGTTGCTATTTTTGGGGCAGGTCCCATCGGATTGATGACAGCACAGTGGACGAGAATAATGGGCGCGGCAAGGGTGTTTCTCTTTGATATTGTTCATGAGAAACTGGAATTAGCGAGGCAACTTGGCTTCGACGAAGTGTTTAACACTACCATTGAAAAACCGATTGAAGTCGTGAATGCGTCTACTGATGGCAAAGGCGCGCATGTCTGTATTGAGGCTGCTGGGGTTCCTGCTACTTACCTAAATGCGCTTGAGAGCGTTGGACGCGATGGGAGTGTCGTTTTACTTGGTAATCCAGATACAGATGTAACCCTACCTGTGGTGCTTATATCGCAATTAATGCGACGTGAAGTGAGCATTTTCGGAACGTGGAATTCTGATTATAGTGCTGCAGGCAACGACGACGATTGGCGAACTGTACTTCAAGCAATGGCTACCGGTATGTTAACACTTACGCCTCTCATCACACATAAGGTTTCATTAGCAGATAGTTCTAATATGTTGCATAAGATGCGGGACAAAAGTGAGTTTTACGCAAAAGTCTTAATTCATCCATAAGGAAAAATTAAAAAACCGCAGCCTGTAATGAAATGGAAGGCGACTATACGCCGAGGAACTTCAAAGTTCAACCCATTTGCCTTAACCGCAAGGAAAGCTAAAAATATGAAAGCGGCTATACTTGAAAGTCTGGACAATTTAAGTGTGCAAGAAGTACCCGAACCCGAAATTGATGATGATGCCGCTTTAATGCGTGTTGAAGCTGTCAGTATATGTGGTTCTGATGTTCGTATCCTCCATCACGGTAACCCCAGAGTTAAACCTCCCACTATTATTGGTCATGAAAATTCCGGTGTCATCGTTAAGACTGGCAAAAACGTAACGCGCGTTAAAGAAGGTGACCGCGTGTCAATCGGTGCCGATGTCCCTTGTGGGGAGTGCCGTTGGTGTCGAGATGGTCTCGGAAACAACTGTGGCATCAACTACGCTATCGGTTACCAAATTCCGGGGGCTTTCGCTCAATACATGAAACTTCCGCGCCTCGTTTTGGAGGAGGGACCCGTTACCCCATTCGACGCGTCACTCAGTTTTGATGAAGCTGCCCTTGCCGAACCGCTTGCGTGTGCTATTAATGGGCTTGAACTCGTTAATATGTCGCTCGGCAAGAGCGTTGTTATCATCGGACTCGGTCCCATCGGGTGTATGATGATTGATCTCGCCCGGGTTATGGGTGCCACGAAAGTCATCGGTGTGCAACGGAGCAAACTCCGGATGGAGATCGCAAAGTTCTATGAAGCGGATGCTTATATCGCTTCTGAAGAGGAAGACGTAATTGAGAGATGCAAGGAAGAAACAGATGGCGAGGGACCCGATATCGTTGTTACAACGTGCGGATCTGTTGAAGCGCACGAACAGGCTGTTGAAATGGTAGCGCACCGCGGTTATGTCAATCTATTCGGCGGTTTACCGAAGACTATGCGCCCTATGAGTGTTCTTTCAAATGTTATTCACTATAAGGAGTGCTTTGTGACAGGTTCACACGGGTGTGTCCCCCGTCACCATGAATTAGCGGTGCGTCTGCTTGAAAAAGGTTTAGTCCGTGTGAAACCGCTCATTACACATCATTTCCCGCTTATTGAAATTAACAAAGCGTTTGAAGCGATGGAATCTCGGAAGGGAATGAAGATTATGATACATCCACATCAGGAGGAGTGAGGAGCGTAATGCAAGATTTTTCGCGGTTTATTCGAGATGTACCTGATTATCCGAAGTCGGGGGTTTCATTTAAAGACATTACACCCCTTTTAGGAAACCCGACCGCCTTTCATAGGGTGATTGATGAATTCGCACTCCGTTATAAACTTGAAGCGATTGATGTTGTTACGGGAACTGAAGCCCGCGGCTTCATTTTCGGTGCTGCGCTCGCTTATCGACTTGGCGTTGGCTTTGTCCCGATCCGAAAACGCGGTAAATTACCGTATCATACACACGAAGCCACGTACGATCTTGAATACGGTTATGATGTCGTCGCAATTCATCAAGATGCGTTCCCCAAACACAGCAGAGTGCTAATATGTGATGATGTTTTAGCAACGGGTGGGACGCTTTCTGCCTCAATCGAACTCGTTGAAAAACTGGAAGGGCACCTCGTTGGTATTGCTGTTTTAGTTGAGTTATTGGAACTTAACGGCAGGGAGAAACTTCCAGACTACGATATTTTTTCGCTTATAAAATATTAAGCTTACCACATGCGCCTGTAGCTCAATGGATAGAGCAGTGGTTTCCTAAACCACGTGTTGGGGGTTCGATTCCTCTCAGGCGCGTTAAAATGGTTGTTAAGGATGGCTATCCGAAACTATTGGCTGTCGGCAAGTAGTAAAAGGGGTAGGTGAACCTAAAACCCTCTTTATTGATTACTGACTGTTGATGGAAATCGATGGCTATTCTTCTGATAACCGATAATTTGGTAACCATTCTAATGTGTAGGAGTACGTGATTAATGTACAGATTCAGTATCTGGAAAATAGTTTTAATCGTCGGGGTTTTTCTGTTTTCAGTGATATACCTCATCCCGACCCCGGATAGTTTTTACAATCCGCTATATGGGAATCTACCGCTTTGGATGCAGGAGAAACTTCCGTCTTTTGAAGTCACCGAAGATAACGATTTAAAGGTGAACCTCGCAGAGGTTGAGTACCCGGAAGGAATCAGTTTCCAAGATGCGACCAGTGAATTAAAAGATGTCTTCAAAGTCCATTTAGGCAAACAGGGACTTACGGAGACTCTTGATTATGAATTTGGGACCACTGAAGCACGCGAATTTTATGTTCGGCTCATCTCAGAGACAGCGCGTCAAAATCCACGCGCAACCCTCGACAATTTACACTTATACGGAAGCCTCCCTGTCGTCCTCAGACGACTTATACCCGATAATCGATTAAAGTTGGGATTGGATCTCAAAGGGGGTGTCCACCTTGTGCTTGAAGTGGATTTAGAAGCTTCCAAGGCGGAACTTTTCCGCCAACACGCGCTCTCTATCCCTGAGCAGCTTCGCGCAGACGAAGTTTTATGCCGTGAGGTTAAACAGGTAGTAGGACAAGACGCACTCGATGTATTTGTTGGTATTCCATCGCGATTCCGATCTGACGCGAATCAAAGGGCGGAGTATCTCGAAAAAGCGCAGCGGCTTCTCAACGAAATCGAATTTTTTGAAGATGTACAGGTCAATACAGAAACAGAAGCACAATCCGTATATCAGTTGAGACTCAGCCAAGACGGTATCAAAAAATATAGTGAACAGGCGATCGAACAAGTCCTGATTGTTTTACGAAATCGCGTGGATGCGTTTGGCGTTTCAGAACCTTCTATCCGACGCGAGGCAAATCATCCAAGAATTATCGTCGAGCTTCCGGGTGCCGAAGACTCTTCAAAACCCTTACAGATCGTTCGGGAGATGGGCAGGCTCGAATTTAAACTCGTCAAGAAATCGCCGGCTGGTGGCAATTTCTGGAGCGGCACTGCGAATACACCGCCACCAGATAGTGTCCCCGAAGATAGTGAAATTCGCTATGATCACGAGACCGGGAGTTGGTATGTCTTGGAAAGTCCGGTACTCTTAACCGGTGACCGGATTACCGATGCCTTTCCGACGACAGGCAGGACGACTTTCGACATTGTTGTCTCTCTGAGTTTTGATGGTGCTGGCAGGCGTAAATTCGCACAGGTTACAGGCGATCATGTCGGCGAGCATTTGGCGATTCTCCTTGATGGAAAAGTGCAATCTGCCCCCGTTATCCAAGACCAGATCATCGGAAATGCTATTATTCAAGGGAACTTCACCTATGAGGAAGCGAGTTACCTTTCCAATATACTCAAAGCCGGGGCATTTCCGGTGGGTGTCCAGATCGCCGAAGAACGGACCGTCGGTCCCACCCTCGGACAAGAATCTATTCAGAACGGCGTTCGCGCCGCTATTCTCGGTTTGGGCTTCGTTCTAATTTTCATGATAATTTACTACCGTTTCTCCGGTGCAATTGCCATTGTCGCTCTCGTTTTTAATATGCTGATTATTCTCGGGGCTTTAGCAGGTTTCGGTGCAGCATTGACACTTCCAGGTATCGCTGGACTGGTTCTCACGATCGGGATGGCTGTTGATGCGAATGTTCTTATCTTTGAACGGATTCGGGAGGAGTTACGAACCGGTAAAGTCGCTTGGGCAGCGATTTCCAGCGGCTATCAGCGCGCATTTATAACGATTTTGGATGCCAACCTTACGACATTCTTTACAGCGCTTGTCCTCTATCATTTTGGCACAGGTCCGATTAAAGGATTTGCGGTAACGCTTGGCATCGGTATCCTCGCGAGTATGTTCACAGCCATTGTTGTTACACGCGAGATTTATGGCTTAACAATCGGAAACCGAGACGTGCAGAAACTCAGCATTTAATAGTTATCAGCAGTCAGTTGTCAGTCGTCAGTTTCTCGCTTGTGGCGGACAAAACGTTTTCACCTGCCGCACGCCTGTTGAAAACTGATAGCTGATAACTCTGACATGGAGGAATGGTTGTTAGCGGAATGGTGTTCAGTTATCAGTTCAACTGACAACTGAGTACTGCAAACTGACAACGAATTAAAAAATTGGAATTACTTAGGAATACAAACTTCGATTTTATCAGCAAATATCGCACCGGATTTATATGTTCAGCGGTGCTCATCGTTATCGGCTTGGTTTTCCTCGGAATCCATCAGGGACCTAACTTCGGAATAGATTTTCGCGGTGGTGTTAAAATCCAAGCCAAGTTTAACAAGGTTGTCACTGCGTCTGAATTACAAACTAAACTCACTGAAATCGGTTACGAACGTGCTAAGATCCAAATAGATGAGGGCAAAAACGAAGCCTCTATCGCTTTGGGACATCGCCCCGAATTTCAGCAACAACTCATTAATATCCCTATTATGGCGGATCCGGGTGATGCAACGGCTACAAGTCTTCAAGTCAGTCAGGCTGCCGAAAAAGCGCATCTATTGAGAGTCGGGGAAACCGTTCAACTCATTGATGGGGTTTCGCAGCAACGCAATGAGATTATCGAGCGGAAAGACAGTACCGAAGATGGCGCAATTAACTTGACACTCGCGAATCCCGTTGGGATTGACTTAAGTGGGAATGCCAGTATCCAAATCCAAGCGAGTGTCGGTAGAATTCTTACAGATGCTCTCCTTGAAGGTGGCAACGGTTGGCAAGCACTCGCTGGTGGGGTCAATGTCTCTGAAGTCGGACCGAGTGTCGGACGCGATCTTAAATGGGCTGCGCTTTGGTCGGTGCTCTGGTCGATCGTCATTTTGTTGGTTTACATCTCTTGGCGATTTGAGTTCCGTTTCGCTATTGGCGCGATTGCTGCACTCGTCCACGATGTATTGATTACCTTAGGTATCTTTGCTATTCTATCAAAAGAGATTAATTTGCCGACTGTGGCAGCGTTCCTCACGATTATCGGGTATTCGCTCAACGACACAATCGTCGTGTTTGACCGAATTCGAGAGAATTCACAATCCTTACGCGGTACCGACTACGTTACGGTCATTAACCGAAGCATCAATCAATCGCTAAGCCGGACTGTTATCACATCCTTGACAACTTTGTTTGTTGTCCTTGTTATTTTTGGTTACTCGAGTGCGGGTGAGGAAATTAACACATTCGCCTTAGCACTTATCGTAGGTGTGTTGATAGGCACGTATTCCTCTGTCTTCATCGCAAGTCCGATTTTATACCTCTGGAATCGAGGACAGCAAACGGCTTAATGGCTGTCGGCTATCGGCTTTCAGCCGTCAGTTAAGAGGTTTGTTGATTAAGTCATGGCACCATCTCTAATTGACAAGAGGGTGCAGTTCCCATGAAAATATTGATCTTGAGTCCTTACACAACAGGGCAGAGGCAGAAACCCGATAACCCGCTCCAAGCTGAGGATTGCACGCCACCTGAACGCCTTGCGGCGCGAATACAGGAACTTTGTGGCTACAATGCGGAGGGTTGGTATAGTGAAGATCGGGACTACAGCATGCCTGCTGGTGAGATGTTTTCGGGTCCCTTGAACACACAATTGCGGCAAGGCTTAAGCCAAATTCGGGAACACGATCAGTATGGTAAAACGACTCTCGACCTGTATTTCCCCTGGTATTATTGTCGGGTTGACGGTGAGAAGTATCCAGTTAACGAGAACGATATGATCGTCCCTTTTGATACAGCACCGCTTCACGAACTGGAGATTTTAGAGTTCGGTGAGGATGGTGTCCCTGAACGGACAGTGGATTTGATTGAAGGTTACGATCTTGTCTTTTCGCTATTGCGGCAAGACGATATTCAATCCCTACAACGTGTTTTTGAGGTGGAACGCGCGACGACGCTAATTTTCTTGCTCGCGAAAAGTCACAAGCATGTCGTTAATGAAGACTTGCCGAATCTCCACGTTGTTGAGACTGGAAGTGCTTTACAGAAAAGTCTTCGCACCACAAACTGGGCTTTAAAAGGAGTCGTATTGCGGCGGTTGTGTGAAGCTACATGTCGCGACGGCTTCCATGTGTTTGAGCAGGTCAAACAAGATCCCCAAAAGTTAATTGAAATCGCACATAGCCAGTAGCAAAACGTGAGCTTGATAGTAGGACGAGTATAGTCGTATGTCCTGTGTAGTAGGCGCGCCGTGTAAGCGTGCCGTTATTTGTCTGAATCGCGGATTATAGCGGCTGGCAAAATAGTATTGAGCCACTTTGAGGAAACAGGAAAAGATGGATCTCCCCACCCCCGTTATCAGCGATAATTCACGGCGTATTATCGGTGAATCCGAACCGATGCAGGTCGTGCTGCGCCAAGTTGCACAGGTCGCACCGACGAAAGCGACTGTCCTCATTACGGGTGAAACGGGTGTCGGAAAAGATGTCATTGCACAGGCGATCCACGAAAGTAGTCCCCGTAAAGGTAGACCTTTCAAAGCGGTCAACTGTGGGGCATTTTACCAAGACCTTCTGCAAAGCGAACTCTTCGGACATGAAAAAGGTGCTTTTACGGGCGCGACAACTCAAAGACGCGGCGTATTTGAACAGGCGAATGGCGGCACACTCTTCTTAGATGAGGTGGCGGAAATGTCGCCTGAAGTGCAGGTAAAATTTCTGCGAGTCTTAGAGACACAGGAATTCACGCGGCTTGGTGGCGAGAGAAATATTAAAGTCGATGTCCGAATTATCGCCGCTACAAATGTTGATCTTGCGGCATCGGTTCGGCAGAAAAGGTTTAGACAGGATCTCTACTACCGCCTCAACCTCTTTCGCATCCAGATCCCGCCACTCCGCGACCGACGGGAAGATATCCCACTCTTCGTCTCTGCGTTCGTCTCCGAATTAAGTGCGGAGCACGGTAAACCCATTACCGGTATCACTCCAGAGGCACTCAATTATCTCCAGAATGCTGACTGGTACGGCAACGTTCGTGAACTCAGAAATGCTATAGAAACGGCGATTATCTCAGCCACCACTGAGGAACTTCAGTTTAAAGATTTCCCGATAGATGCGGAATCTGAGCAGGTTGCCTTGGTCCCCGTGCAAACCTCTGGCACGCAGCTTGCCCCGACACAAATCGTCGATGCAATCACCGGCGAGACAGATCTGCTTGATGAATCAGGCGGAGCTTTACAGGTTGTCGGAACCTCTAATAATGCAATCGCTACAGAGAACCTTGCCATTTACAAGACGATTCTGGGGCTTATCCTTTCAGCTATCCGATTGCTTGAACCCGCTGCCACTGCTAATAATGAGATGCCGTTTCTAATTCCAGATGAGGATACCAGTTGGATGCAAATTAATGACACAGATGACGCTGCGGCTGTCCTCAGAAAAGCGTTGGAAGTGCTATCAACGATAGCCAGAGCCCTTGAAAATCGGACGCAAGACGGCGTTTTACCGATCGCTGCACCGGTGGAACAGCGGGACGGTTCGCGGAGACCGGACGAATATATGCCTGTGCTTGATGAGGAAGGGGTTATCGGTAGAGTCGGTATGACGATGGCGGAAATTGAACAGGTAGCGATCCAAAAGACCCTCGCGGAAGCGGGTGGTAATAAAACGGAAGCGGCAAAGATTCTTGACATCGGTGTCCGAACCTTACATCGCAAGTTAGACGCTTACAGACAAGAAACCGACATTTCGGATCAGGAGTAGCGTTACTCATACTTTATAACCCCCACGGCCACCGCCACCATTTTCTTTCACTCGGAGGCGCGTCGGAAATGTATTTAATCAACAAAATTATACATATTATTGTAAGAATAATCAAACCAATATTTTTCAAGGTTTCCATAAAAACACTTATACAAACAATTCTTGAACCTTACACTGAAACCTTTCAATCACATCGCCACCCTCAAGGATATCGTTTCCACGCAGAACGGTCATATCCTCAGGAGACCGGTACACTTCTACGGTTTCTCGGCGCGGATTCACAACCCAGACCATCGCGCACCCCGCATTTAACCATTCATCCACTTTTTCAGCGACTTCGGTGTAGGTATCGCCTGGGGAGATGACTTCAACGGCGAGATCGGGAGCACCTTCCCAGTATCCCTTTGAAATGCCCCGTTCATCAATTGTGGCTTGACGAACAAAGGCAGCATCTGGTGCCCGCAAGGTATCTGGGTTTTGAGAGATTTTAAATCCCGTTCCGGTACCACAGACATAACCTAATTTATGCTTTTCAACGCGCGCGTTAAGATATCTTCCAATTTTAGCTGCTCGAATCCCGCGCTCAAATCCGGCTGGTGGCATTCTACGTATGACCCTTTCACCAATTCATACCGATAGCCATCATCAGGTTGTTTCCACAGATCTTCAGCTGTTAGGAGCGTGGGTTGGGTAGATGGCAATTTTGATCGGTTCTGTTGTGTTTCTGCCATTGTGTCTTCCTTGTTTTGCTTGTATGAAATCAGCATGGTTCGTGTTGCTTGGTTTTCATATCAGTTAATTTTAAGCCATTTGATCTTTTTTAACAAGGAAAAAATTCACCGCATCTGCATGAATCCTTGACAATATCCAGCCCGACAACTAAGCAAACACGCTGAAGGGACATTCTAAAATGCCCGTAGGACTTTTGTCACTAAACGCTGTTTGAATTCGGAGGCATTTGGGTCGCCAAGGATGATGAAAAAGTCGGTACCAGCATATCCAGATCGGCGCAGTGCGAAGTAGATATTGATACCTTCAACTTGCCAGATTAACCGACTGCCGAGACTTAAAGCCGGACTGAAATCATAGGCGAGGGTCAGAATCTGTTGGTAGCGTCTTTCAAAGTGCCATTGGATGCTGGAGGAGAGTCCTGCGGTAAAGTCATGGACACGGAGATTCAGACCTCCGCTAATGCGGTGAATTCGCTTATCTGCCTGTTCACCGCCTGTGTAGCCGACACTAACGTTGTTGAATTGATCCGAAGTGCGCGCACTTAATCTGATGTTAAAGACGCTATCAGTGAATTCTTGGAATTGTCCGCCAAACCAGTTTATAGAAAGTCCATAATCACTATGTGTTGAGAAATTTGAAAAGACAGAGAAATCTCGCCGAAATACCTCACCGTCATAAGTGTTTGAAGCTATTACATTGGCACCGAAGTAGATACTACGGATGAATCCGTCGCGCCATTCATTTTTCATGATTCCTTGTAGAGCTCCACCTCGGTTGCCGGTAAACGGATGATAGCCGAGATTATTAACAAAATCTGGATCCGAAAAAAACACAGCAAATAATGATTGAAAAAGGGGGCCATTGTAATTTAAATTAACATTTCCTGCTCTGCCATCTGATTCCCCCGCCCAACTTTGTGTAAGTGTTGGTGCCGCTGAAAATTTACCGTGTCTCACATATCCTGAAAAATGGACTACGTTGTTCGCTTCGCTGTCTCGGTGGTGATGCGAAAGAAACGCAGTGCTGATACTGGATGTCGCCGTTAGTGATTGTGAGGCGCGTAGAATGAAGTTTTGGTTGTTGCGATGATAGGTGCCTAAAGTGCCAACCGAAGTGTTCTTCCCAAGTTTTCCAAAGAGTTTAAGGCCTCCGTCCATGTCCATTATCCGTCGCGAATGAAAAAGGGGCCTCAGATTATAGACATTGCCCCCTTCAGAAAAGAAAGGACGCCGGTCCTCCACGTAGCGTTCGCCGTAGGAGAAATCGATGCCTTCCACGGCTTGCTCAATGTTATCAAAATCGGGGTTAGCGGTGCCGATAAGGCGTAGTTGCTGGGTAACTTCATAACGCAGATCCGCACCGCCGCGGGCAGTATATTCCCTTTCGTCAGTTTCCGTTTCACTCATGCCGCCGATAAGATAAGGTAGCAGCTTTAATTCACGCTTTCGCTGCGGTGGTAGCACGTCAATCCAGTGTCCGTCGTTTTCTCGGAACTCTTGAACCCCTAAATTACACCACCATGAACGTTCACCGGTTCGTTGTTGAAACCTATCAAGGTTGATTCCCATACGAACGGGTTCTGTTGTGTCCGGGTAATCGAGCATCTGCCATGGGATTTCCATTTCTACGATCCATCCGTCTTTAACAATCTGTGCTGCGGTTTTCCATAATCCAATCCATTCACTTTTTTCTGCGCGTCCGGTGGCGAGATGCACATATTTCGTGCCGAGTGGGTTGACAATGAAGAAATTTCTGTCAGAAAACTGGTGTGTGTGGAACGGATCAAGACTGAAAGAAACCCAGTCCTCTCCACTGATCCGGGTCTGGTCTTTAACTTGGCGTGCCACGATTTTATCAGGCATCTCATCATAGAGGTGAAGCCCGACGTAGATGGCTTCGTCGGTGTGAACGAGCCAACCAACGGATTGATTCTTGGCAGGTTTTTCGGTGCGTTCATCAGTGAAACCGATGGCGTGCGGTGCGTCTTGCCAGCAGGCATCGTTGAGAATACCATCAATGGTCGGTGGCTGATCGGTTTTGGCTGCCGGAAGTTCTTTCTGAACGGTTTGTGGGTTTTCATCTGCCCAAGTTTGTAGGTTTGTGATTAGAATAAGTGGTAGTGTGATGGACATTACTATTGCCTGAATTTTTTGCAGTTTCATTGGTTGGTTTCCTCCATGATTAGCGCGCTTTTATAGTAAAACCCGTAATTAACGTAGGTCTGTTTTTTTTAGATTTGATGTAATATCCATCTTAATATTGAATAGCATGCAATATTTATGCCAATATTAACGCTTGAAATAGACGTAATCCAGAGGGAATGTCTGCCAAATTGGCAGACATTTGAAAAGGAAAATTCACTAACCCTCGGTGTGGAGAGCATCAACAGGCGAAAGTCGTGCTGCCCGTATCGCGGGGTAGACACGGAAACCCACGCCTATCACAATCGAGAAGATAACAGAAATCAGTATGGATAGATTTGATCGTGTTAGCATTCACTAAAGGGTTAAATCAAATTCAGGGTTTTGTAAAATTCAGTAACAGGGTCTGGTAACACCTTCTATCATTAAGGACGAAATGCTGAACAGAAAACGTGCATCAGAGAAAAAATTTTAAAATTAACGCGAACGAAACCCAACAATCCAAACGCTATAGGCGTGAGAATACGTTGGGTTTCACTTAGTGAATCATCTTATTTATGAAATTTCAAATTTCGCTTATTTGTTTGGCTCGTTCCGAGAATTATTTTGTGGCACTATAATAAATTGCATTGAAGAGCAATTTAAAGGTCCCATGAGATTGTCCGCGGTGCTGGGGTTTAAAACCGAAGAGGATGACGCGGCCATCGCCCAAAAGTGTTTCCAAAAGTGCCACCTTCTGACGAATCCGTTTTTCGCCTTCAAGCCACCCACTCATCAACGGATTGAATTCGGGGTACGTCGCCACGGCTTTTGAATCGCCTCGAACGCCATCAAAGACCGGTCCCGATTTAAACATGATTGCCATCTCGCTATCTAACCCGTGTCCGATCGGATGCCTTGTATCTATCCGAACGCGCAGTAATGAGCCTGGACAGAAAAACGCGTCCTCGTTCGGTTGGTTATTTTTTTCTACGACATTGACGATGCCTTTTTCACCAAGTCCGAAGTATTTCAAAGGAAGTTCTGTCGCACGGTTCAAACAGATAAGTGTACCCCCCTCCTCTACGAATCTACGCAAGTTCGCCAATCCTTCGGTTCCAATACCGCTTGTGTATTCCAGTGGTAATTTCCCTGCCGCATGTCCGTTGAGGATACCAGAGGCACCCAGATCAGGCAAAATTATTGCGTCGTAACGCATT
This sequence comes from Candidatus Poribacteria bacterium, assembly GCA_022394775.1. Taxonomy (GTDB): domain Bacteria; phylum Poribacteria; class WGA-4E; order WGA-4E; family WGA-3G; genus WGA-3G. Next base: position 8,899 of record JAGFCB010000169.1, on the reverse strand, counting down.
GCCAAATTCCCCGCTCGAATTTCTGCATTTGTGAGACTGTTATAATTAAATCCGTGTGTGTCCAGAACCCAGCGCGTCCACCCTTCGTCCATATTCGCTGTCCACGGTTTGTAGAGACCAAGACGCGGCGCGTCCAAGCTTGAAAATGTACGGCTGATCTTTTCTTCGTCAATAGAAGCACTGGCATGGATATGGATGCCGTATTCCGTTGCAAGCGCATTCAACTCCCCAATTTGATGGAGTGGTGGTTCCACAGTTTTAATCAAGATAGCCCCCGGAGACAACGTTTTGCCTGCGAGTTCTACGTCCCGTCGCGCCGAATAAAGTTTATATTTAGGGCTGTTGTCGCCGAATCTCGCGTTGAACAGATGGTTGAGGAAAAGTGCTTCAGCGTTTGTTCGATTCTCGAACAGGTAACTTGTCGGTTCAGGGGTGCCCTCCAGCATGCCTTCTACCGCTGGCAGCATCGGCAGCTGCCTTAAATCTGCCTCGAACGGATGCACAACCGCGACTGTTCTCACTCCCATCTGTAACGGCAGCGTCCAACCTGCGATGTCGTAAGGTCGTTCGGGCGGTGATTCGGGTGATGGGCGGCGCTCCGGGTAGCGTTGTACCTCGAGCAGATCCTTCGCATGTGCCCGAAAGGGTTGCGACATTAAAACGACATAAGTGTCTGCGGGGTATTCTACACCGTCAGCGGTAAAAGACGCGTTTGCCTGATGGATCTGTACGCCGCCGCGTTTCAGAATGTCCAGCATCTTGAGCGTTGTGTGAATGTCGCGTTGTTCAGTCGGGATAAGAAACGCTCGCGGTGGTTCATCTTTTCCTTTTGTGATTGCAGCGAGTCCCATTTTGTAAAAGTTTGTTTTCAGCGTTACCCGATGCTCAGCGACGAAATCGAGAATTGAGAGTGCCGCTGCCTTCTCATAGTCTATGATGTTGCGCAATCGCCACCAGCCCCCGGGCCACGGTTCAGGAAAGTTGGTGCGGAGCGCGTATTTGTCAAGCCCGCGCCGATAGCCTTTTAAGGTGTGATGCGGTTGGAAAATTGGCGTTGCGATTTCTACACGCGCCGCTTCCGTCAAGATACCTACCATGTTATGGCGATATGGCACAGTCCGAAAACCGCCATGCCACCATGTATCGTAGACCGCGTTTGAAAGCACACCTGTGAACCCATCGCTCGTCAAGTCGAAGGCAAGGTGTGCACCAAGGAGGGAAAGCGTCCGCTGTAAGAGCGGTGGAATATTTGGATTAACTGGCTCAAAATACGGAGGGATCACAAACCGCGGACCGCGATAACTCATCTCGTGCACGTCGTAGACAACTTCTGGAAACCACTTCTCATAAAGCACTCGCGTCAGCAACTGTGTTTCTATTTGGGTTAACATAAACCAGTCGCGATTGTTATCGTGTCCTGTATATTTATGATACAACCACGGGATTTCCGACCCTTCGTGCGGGGTGCCGACAGTTCGGTTGTACCAATCTACTACAATGTTTAGCCCGTCAGGGTTTGCGGAAGGAATGAGCAGAATTATCACATTTTCGAGAATCGCTTTGATTTGCGGTGTCTCGGCTGTTGCGAATAGATGTGCCAGTTCCATTGACATCTGTGAGGAGGCGATCTCTGTGGAATGGAGATTGCAATTAATCAGCACGACTGATTTACCTTCTTGCACAAGCGCGTCCAGTTCCGCAGCAGATTTTGTGGGCAAGGCAATTTCTCTTTGAATCTCCTGATAGTGCTCAAGTTTCTCTAAGTTCTCCGGTGCAGAGATCAGCATCATCAGGAGGTCGTTGCCCTCTGTGGTTTTTCCGAGTTCTTCTATTAGCGCCCGATCCGAGTTTGCTGCGACATGACGCATGTAATCGGAAATAGTTTCCCAACCTGCCACTTGGTAATCTGAACCGACCTGAAATCCGAGTGCATCTTCTGGCGGTATCAGCTGCGCGTATGTGGAAAGCTGCAGCAAAACCGCGGATATCACCAACACGCCGAGTGTACTCCACAACGTTGCCGTTTTGATTCCATAGCAGCCTGATTTTCGTTGGTGAAGTCCAAATAGGCAATTGCGGTAGAGCGACCCAAAAAATTTCATAGAAAATATTCCTTCCTATAGACGCGAGTTCCTGAATCTTTGTTATTTCAGTATAATCCAAATCAGTAGTGCAGTCAACTCTATCCGATAAATCTTGTGAGTTTCCGATGTGTTCTATTCAGTTTTCGATTTTTTGCTGCTTCTATGAGAAAAAAGTCGGAATTTGGAGTTCCCCCTACACAAGAACTGACTGCCTCTGGAGAAAGCGGAATCTACACTTGACTTTTTCAAAATTATGTGGTATTGTTATAGTGGAATATTTTAAAGCCACAATGTAAGGTGGTAGGCAGTCGCAAATGTGTATTACTAAAATAAAGATCTATATTGAAAAAATCATTTCCACAAAACGATTTTCGGGAGGAAAACAGAACGCAATGAAAAAGATTGTAATCATTCCACTGCTTATCCTGCTGCTCGCGAGTTTCGGGTGTGAAACCAAACAGAAGGGACCGAGCAACTTAACCGTAGGCAGAAGTAAATTAATTGAGAGCGGGAATGCCTTGGAAGCTGTTGGACATCTTGAAAAAGCGGAAGAAGAAGAAGCCAATAAGCTGGAACCTCGTGCCCTGCTCGTTATTGCTTATTCTTATGGACTTTTCACCGGAGATGCCAATAGGGGTGGTGATGAAGCCAAATTCAGCAATCAGCGGGATCAGCGGATTAAGGCACTTACAGAGGCTGAGATGAAGCGCATCCTGCAAGTGCTTGATGACCGTCCTTCACAGGTACGGAAAGCAGGGTTACAGGCACTCGTAGATAAGGGGGCTGAAGCTGCAGCCTTAATTCTTGACAGCCTCGCAAAAGGCAGGTATCCCTCCCTTCATGCCGATTTTACACAATGGGTGTTGGTTGATATGGGATCTGGGAGTCTTGACCTTATTTTAGCGAGACTGACCGATGAGACGACCCCATCGGTTATCAAAGCTAAACTTGTACAAGTGCTCGCTGAAATCGGTGACGCCAAGGCGATAGAGGCATTAAAAACCCTTCAAACCGACATCATGGAACCGGGTTTGATCATGGAGATTAACACGACACTCTATCAGCTTGGGGAGGAATCATATAAAAAGGACATTATCGCTGGTGTCAGTCACAGCGATGTTAAAGTCCGTCGCGCCGCTGCAAAAGCGATGGTGGATATCAAAAATGTGTCGCCCAAAACACTGATTGCTGGACTCAAAGACGAGGATTCCGAAGTCGTCGCAGCGCTCGTGGAGGCACTTGCAGTTCATAGAGATGCTGCGGCTGTTGACGGACTCGTGAACATCCTCACCGGCGAATTAAACAAGGATCCAAAGCAAGCCGCAATTGAAACGCTTGACATTTATGGACAGAATAAGCTCGCCAGGGGCTTAGCAAAACGTATCACACTGCTGCTCATTGGTGGGACAGTTAGCGACCCCGATAACCGTTATTATCTCGTGCAGCTGCTCAGGAGAGAGCCGTTTAAGAAACAAATTAGGGCACTGAAGACGATTGATGATCTCGCGTCCAAACTGCATGAGTACCACGATAAAAAAGAGCAGATGGACCTCGTCAAAGGAGCACTTGCGCGACTTCTTGATGAACTTCGGTAGTACTAACGTGTGTTGTTTGTATATTTGTATTATGGTGTTTTTTCTCCAAAGAGGCATTCAATTTTCGATTTCTGCGCGTTTTATATTAAGATATCACGATTTATTATTCAGCAGTTGGCTGCCACAACAGCATTAACAGTGCTTTGATAGGAAAATTGGATCGCTTTGCGAGCTTCACCTTAAATTGTTGACATAAAAATGTATTTATTTTAAAATACGGTTTACATCAGTGCTTGCCCGAATCTGTAACCACTGTTCAGTGGGTTGCAATGTGGGTGCGGTATGAAAAACCTGCAGGCTTCGCCCAGTTTTGACGTTACCAAGCCATACTGAGAGATACTATATTGGCTCTTTTTTCTCTCCTTGTAGGTTCTACCCTTGAATAGTGCGCGCCCTTCATTATGTTCGTGGTACATGGATACAACAAGTAGTATGGACGGGTAAGTCTAATTGAGATTCCAGGAGGAAAAGATAAACGGAACATGAAAAAAACTTTGACGATATTACTGTTTATAGGGGTTGTGAGTTTCGGTTGTCAGGAACAGGTCATCACCCAACTTGAAGTCGGCAGGAGCAAGTTATTAGACGCGGGGCTCACGCTCGAAGCCGTTGAGCACCTTGAACGTGCGGAGCAGGAGGAGCAAAACAAGGTTGAACCTCGTGCACTCTTGGTTATTGCATACAGTAACGCGCTTTCATCCGGTGCGGCGAAGGTCCACAAAGCGGATGCCAGATATAAAAGTGAACGGGACCGACGTATTGGCGAATTGGGTGAATTTGAAATGAAGAAAATCCTGCAAATCCTTGATGAACGCCATAGGATACAGAAGGATGCCATACAAATCCTTGTTGATAAGGGTGCTCCAGCCGTGCCATTCGTTTTGGAGGATCTTGTTAAAAACCGGTATCGCCATGTCCACGGCGACTTCATTCAAATCTTGCAGGGAATCGGCAGCCCGGGTATTAAAGATATCTTGGAAGCAGCTGGCGATAGCAAAACACCAGCTGCTGTGAAGATTCAGTTAGTCCGTATCATCGGAGATATAGGTGACGCATCCGCCAGCGCAGGATTGGAGACGCTTCAGAATTCAATCGCCGATGAAGGGTTGAAGATGGAAATTAACACCGCACTTTACCTACTCGGCAACGAAGGCTCTGAACAAAAAATCATTGAGGGGTTGACTGATAGTAACGTGGTTGTTCGACGAGCTGCCGCAAAATCTATGTTATACCTCAAAGAACACCCTACAACTAAGATGATTGATGCACTTGAAGATTCTGATGATGCCGTACGCACGGACATTGCTATAGCATTACGGAAATATCCTGATGCAGCTGCTGTTGACAATCTCGTCGCAATTCTGACCAATGGCTCAAGTCCCGACGCTAAACAAGCCGCTATGGACACCTTGAACCACTATGCCGAACAAGGACTCGTTGATGCGTTGGCTGCCCGTTTGATCCAATTGTTAACAGATACCGAAATCATCAACCACGAGGATAGACTCCGCATCGTGCAACTGCTTAAGAAACCTGCCTTAATTAATCAGGTGAAAGAAGCAGACCAGTACGACAATCTACCTCATAAGATTTATCTTTTCTACGAGGAGACAGAAACCAACGATATGGTGAGAGACGAACTTAATCAACTGCTCCTTGTACTTGAGTAGGCAACTGAAGCGTAAAATTGACGAGTACCGAAGTGTCGAATGTTAATGATTGATTATGTACTGTCAAGTGCTAAAACGCCATGACCGAATAGTGAAAGGTGATTAACGGCTATGCAGAATTATCCAACCGATATCAGGATTACTAAAGTTGAGCAGGTTACAGTCGAAATCGACCAACCTGCGATCGGTTGCAACTCTGGGGCGAAAGAGATAAAACAGCCTGATCCCAACGGGAAGTGGCGTGAACGTATTGTCCGTATCTATACCAATGATGGGACACTCGGATGGGGGGTTGGCAGTTGGAGCGTAACGACTGCTGAGGATGCCGAAGGCATACTTAACCGAAACCCATTTGAAATCTTGAATCCTGAAGATGGGATTGTTGAAGAATTCCGAGGACTTGAAAACGCGCTCTGGGATACTATCGGTAGGATACTCGGTAAACCTGCGTATCAACTCATGGGTAGCGATCTTTTTTCAAACGGGCTGCCCGCTTATGATAGTACGATCTACTTCAACGATCTTCTCTATGAGACGAAAGCCGAAGGTCTCAAGCGGATTGAAGACGATGTCAAGAGCAGCGTCGCTAATGGGTTTACCGCATGCAAGATGAAAATCGGACGTGGTAACCATCTCATGGAACGCACAGCAGGGTTACAACGGGATATAGAACTCGTTCAACTTGCCCGTAGTACCGCAGGGACAGGCTTCAATATCCTCGTCGATGCCAACAACGCGTACACCTACGACGAGGTCATCACCTTCCTCAACGAAACCCGCAATTGCGATGTCTTTTGGATAGAGGAGATGTTTGAGGAAGATGTTGAACTGTATCGTAACCTGAAAGCGTTCATTAAAGAAAAAGGGTTAAAAACGCTTATCGCTGACGGTGAGACGCGTACCCGTGATCCGATTGAATTCTACGACCCGTTCTTTGAGGCGGGTGTAATTGATGTGATCCAACACGATATGAAGGGTTTAGGCGTTACCGGTTGGCGGCGGCTCGCTGATATGGCAGCTGCACACGATGTCCAGTGCGCACCGCATAACTGGGGCTCTCTACTTGGTTTCTTCCTCAGCCTTCAATTCGCAAAAACAATTCCCCATTTCCTCTACGGCGAAGTCGCAACCCTTACCAGCGATGTCATTGATACGTCAGGCTATGGTTTCACTGATGGTACATTCACAGTCCCCGATACGCCTGGACTCGGTTTGGAACTCAATCAAGATGTTTACGATGCCCGCTACGCTGGAAATGAAGATTGGCATATCTCCTAATCAGACCGAAAACCCTACGGCTACCCCATAAATTCAGGGTTACAAATCCCTTCCACAAGAAAATCTACGAAGAATTGAATAGCTCTGATGGGCGTAAATGATCCCTTCAGAGTTTTTTGATTTGAAGTGTGCTTTTGAAATGTGTTATTATACTTTTGGATTAACTAAACAAAGTAATTTAACCTGAACTTGGTGTAAGAGATGTAAAGTTTCTAATGCTTGTATTCTACTTTCATAACCGCTATAGAAGCGGTTTTATGAAGGTTAAGTATCGACAAGTGGGAGTTAAAAATGAAAACTATAATTGTTCCCTTTGCTTTATTCTTGTTCGTTGGACTTGCCGCGCAACCGGTGCTATCCCAAAATGTTACGGATGGAATAGTAGCCTATTGGGCATTCAATGAAAAAGGTGGCGATACTGCAACGGACTCAAGTGGTAACGGACATGACGGCAAACTGATGGGAGATCCCAAATGGACGGATGATGGATACTTCGGCGGCGCACTCGAATTTGATCAAGTCGAAGATGAAGTGAACGTTCCTTATCATGTGGATCTTAATCAAGAAATCTTCACTATATGCGCGTGGGCAAACGTAGAACCGGGGAGTGCAAACCATCGTGCGGTTGTCTCTTCTCGGGCTGACTTTCCGCAACGCGGGTATATCTTCTATGCTGAACCCGGCAATACATGGGAGTTTTGGATCGGTGCCGGTGCGAATCATTGGAAACCGGTTCGAGGACCGGCTATAAATCTCGGTGAATGGGATCACCTCGCTGGTACCTATGCTGATGGTAATCATAAGTTCTACGTGAATGGTGAATTTATAGGTGAAGAGAACTTTGATATTGATGTTAATCCGAGTGAGGAATTCCTCATAGGGGCAGGCGGGAATGAACGTCCTGTGCATACGTACCTCTTCCAGGGAAAAATTGATGAAGTACGGCTTTATGACCGTGTACTGGACGAAGACGAAATTGCAGCCGTAATGGAAAGTGATTCATTGGCGGTTGAAGCCGTTGATAAGCTGGCAATAACTTGGGGTGAACTCAAAGCCAGGTAGTATTATCGTCAAAACTGGTTAGATCGGGGTGTCTTATGAAAAAAGTTCTCGTCGCGATGAGCGGCGGTGTAGATAGTTCTGTCACTGCTGCCATGATGGTTGACGCAGGCTATGATGTCACCGGCATTACCATGCGCCTTGGCGCGCCTGATACAGTTGAGGTAGACCCAGAGCGTCCGAACTGCTGTTCCCTTGAGGGCATTGAGGACGCGCGCCGCATCGCTACGCAGCTCGGCATCCCTTTCTACGGCGTGAATTACGAAGAAGCTTTCCGTGAACAGATCATTGACTACTTTGTTGAAGAATATCTCGTTGGTAGAACACCGAGTCCTTGTATGGTATGCAACCGAGAGCTTAAGTTCGGTAGACTTCTTGACCTGGCCAAAACATTGGAATGTGATGCCATTGCTACCGGACACTATGCCCGTGTTGAGCAAGATCGGGAAACAGAACGTTATCTACTGCGTACAGCACTTGATACCAGCAAGGACCAATCCTATTTCCTTGCAGCACTTACACAGGAACAATTGCAATGTGCGATGATGCCTCTCGGTGAATATACGAAATCCGAGGTGCGCGACCTTGCCCGAAAGTATCAATTGCGCACCGCTGAAAAGATTGAGAGCCAAGAACTCTGCTTTGTTGCCGATACTAACTATAGACGTTTTCTCAAGGACAGAGTCCCTGAGAAAATTGAGAGTGGCGATATTGTGGACGAAAAAGGCAATGTCCTTGGTAAACATGACGGTGTGCCCTTTTATACCGTCGGACAGCGGCGCGGGTTAGGCATCGCAGTTGGCAAACCGCTCTATGTGACACAGCTCAACGCAACAGAAAATACTGTCGTTGTCGGCGAATCCGATGACCTCTTTGAGGACACAATGCATGTTGAACGCATCAACCTCATCGCTATTGAGAAAATGACGGAACCCATCCGAGCACACGTCAAAATCCGGTCTCGTGATGACGGCGGTCCCGCAACCATTACGCCTACCAGCGATACCGAGGCAGTCGTGAAGTTTGACGAACCGCGCCGTGCTATTACCCCCGGTCAAGCGACTGTCTTTTATGAGGGTGAATACGTCCTCGGTGGCGGTTGGATTGTAGATGCTCGTGACACCGCTATGGCACAGTAACCCCGAATAGGGATTCTCAAAATGCAAACTACATTTGCACCCGAAAACTTTCAAAAAGCGTTCAAATCCTAGAT
>JAGFCB010000110.1 GCA_022394775.1 Candidatus Poribacteria bacterium | reverse complement strand
CTGTGCTACTGCTCTCAATTTTTTCGATTAATGCAGAGGACGCACACAAAAAGCATGGCGAGCATCAACATGGCGAGCATGCAACTGCTGATGACAAAGTTCGTTGTGCCGTTGATGGTATGCTGATGAAGCCTGCAGCAATGGTCAAAGTCGAACAGGATGGACAAGCCTACTATTTCTGCAACGACATGCAGGCGAAGATGTTCAAGGCGAATCCAGATAAGTTCCTCCAAACAGTTTCGTTGGGAAATTTGACTTTTGACCTTAATGTGTTAACTGTAGATGCGTACAAGGGAATGATGTCTCATATGGGGATGGGAGGCATGATAAAAGCGGACGAGATTAAAGGAAAAACACACTATATTAGTGTGTATCTGACGCAAGATCACGCGGAGATTGCGTTAGGTGATGTTAAACTTGCCATTCAGATTACCAATACTGAAGGGGAGACGAAGATGGCATTGCTGAAATACAGCAAAATGACGCACACCTACGCAGGATTTATTGTTATGCCAGAAGGGACAGAACATGAGGTTCGCGTTCGTGTAACAAGTCCAGCTGCCAAAATTTCGCTTTAGTGGCTATCGGCAGTCAGTAACAAGAGGTTTTTGATGAAAGCGAAGTGCTGCGTTTAAAAACGAAGCACTGTCGTTTAAATAGAATTCCTCTTTGCTGATGGCTGACGGCTATTGTTCTGAAGATTGAATTGCTCATCCTGTCAAGGAGACGATAAAACAATGCGTGCAGTTAGTTTATTATACCCAATGGCATTGATTGTTATCGGAAGTGTGATAGTGCTAAATGCTTTGGTGCCAACGGCAGCACACGGGTTGACCGAAGAAGCCTCAACGCCAGAGCAAACTACCGATGTGACAACATTATTTGCTGAAACGCTTGAGTTGCCACGCCTCATTCAGGTTGCCGTCGAGCGGAGTCCGAAAGTTAGAGCTGCAAAAGCGCAGTGGCAGGTAACAGTTGAACAGTACCCGCAAGTAACAGCATTGCCCGATCCGATGTTCATGTATGGTTACTATGTACGCAGCGTGGAAACACGGGTTGGACCTCAACGCCATCGGCTTAGTTTTTCACAGTCATTTCCGTATCCCGGTACCCTTGATGCAGCCGGAGCGGTCGTCAAAAAGGCAATTGAGATTGCGCGTGTGAAGCATGAACAGGTGATACGCGATCTCATTGTTGAACTGAAACTGAGTTACCACGAGTTGGCGTATCTCCAACGGGCGGTCGAGTTAACGCAACAAAATCACGAACTGGTTGCTTCTATTCTCACGATTGCCACGGCGCGCTATGCCGAAGGGAAAGCCACGCTCAATGATGTCCTGAAGGCACAAAGCCAGCTCGCGCAATTGGAATATGATCTCGTCCTGCTGCAAGAATTACAGCGCGTTGAACATGCGAATATCACGGGGATATTGTCTATTCCATCAACAACTACGCTTGGGACAACTATCCCTGTTACTTATGAACCGCTTGATATATCGTTAGCCGATGTCGAAAAACAGGCATTATCAAAACGGCAGGAGTTGCGGATTGCCGAATTGAGCATCGAAAAAGCGACTGAAGGGATCGCACTGGCAGAACTCCGCACTAAACCCATGCTTAAGCTTGATTTAATGTCGATAGAGACTGGTGAAGCATTGATGCCGGATGCCGTTGATAGTGGTAAGAATCCATTCACTATCGGTTTTGGTGTGACAATTCCGTGGTCAGGTCTGAAGAACAGTAGCAAGGTTCGGGAGGCTGAAAAAAATCGTGAGGTTGTCACAGCAAACAAGCATTCCCTTGAGGATGCAACGCGGGTTGCCCTCCGGAAAGTTTATTTTCGTCTTGAAAACGCTCGACGGCTTGTCGAACTCTATGAAACTACGCTTATTCCACAAGCGGGTGCGGCAATTGAAGTTGCTGAGGTGTGGCATCAGGAAGGTCCCAAGAGTATTGCGGGGTTTCTTGAGACACAGAGTGTTTGGTTGAATTTTAATCTTGCCCGCCTGCGCGCGATCGCAGACTATCAACAGAATGTCGCTCGGTTGGAGCAGCTCGTTGGAGGGAAAATCGATGATTTACGTCCTGCGCAGTAAAAACAAATTACAAGGCCTGTTTACCGCTGGGACACTGTCCATCAGTCTCATAATTCTCACTGTTTTGGTAGGTGGATGTGCGAATCGTCAACTGGAGACGTACCAAGAATTGCGTAGCACTGAGGTCCAACCCCCTACGTATTACTATACGGAAATAGAGAAAAAGAGTGCTAATACTGAGAACGAACCGACTGTAGAACCAGACCCGTTTCTCAGCGAAATTGAGGACAAGGTGTTGAAATACCAAAAACAGTGGCAAGCGCGATTAGAAAGTGAAACACCGATACCAAATCTGTTTTACGATCTTTCAACAGACACTATGGAAGCCTATCGGCAGTTGGCAGCGTTGTCTGAAGAGGCAAAAACCCGGCTTACTCAACCTATTGTGTTGGAACTTCTTATAGCACTCGGATACGAATGGAACCCAGGCTTGAAATCTGCCCGTGAAAAAATTCGAGCCGTGTTGGAGCAATATCCGCAAGCCGCTTATTTAGAGAATGTGTTGCGTCAGTATAACGCTTTCACAAAACAACTTGATACCAAAGTTGGACCGATGCGCCATAAAGAGATGATGGCAATGAAATTCCCGTTCCCGGACACCTTAGCGTTGAAAGGGCAGATCATCACTGAAGATGTGCTAATTGCCGAAAAGGAGTTTGAAATCGCCCTACGAAATCTGGTGACCGAGATTAAATTGGCTTACTACGATTATCTCTTTGTTGTTGAGGCAGCCCGTATTAACGAAGAGAACCAAAAGCTGCTGCAGCAGATGATTGCGATTGCCCAAACGAAGTTTCGGGTCGGACAGGGCAAATATTCAAACGTCATTATGGCACAGGTGGAATTATCGAAATTAGCAGAGGTAATTATTACGCTTGATCAACAACGCGAAACTATCATTGCGCGCCTTAATACGTTGTTGAACGTTTCTACGGATTTGCCGTTGGGGGCTCCTGTGCTAATTGAAGAGGAACGCGTTACACTTACTTTATCAGACCTGTACGCGTTGGCGGTTGAGAAACGTCAGGAAATCCAAAAACAGAAATTGGCAATCAATAAGATGCGTTTGATGGTGGAAATGGCAAAGCAGATGACGTACCCTGACCCGACCCTCGGCGCGAGTTACTTTGAAAATCGAGCGATGGCGGACTTAAAACATACACAGAAAATGCCGATGACCTTTTCCACACGACGGACATTGAATCCAGCAAATGCTGCCTGGTTCGGACACCGAAATTCGTATATCCACGAAATGGATGTAAAGATTGAAGCGATGGCGCGTAAAATTGAGGAACTTGAGAGCAATCTCCGCTTTGTTGTGAAAAAACATCATTTTGGGATGGAAACCGCGAACCGGAGTATTCGCCTCTATCGTCAGACACTGCTTCCGCAAGCGCGGCAGGCGTTAGATGCTGCGAATACAGCCTATCAGGCAGCGCAAATTGATTTTTTGAGTTTTCTTGATGCACAACGTACTTTATTAAAATTGAAAATTGAGGAACAGCGGGTACTGCGCGATTATCATCAACATCTTGCACAATTGGAACAGGCAGTTGGTGTGATATTGCCGAAACAACCACTAACCCAGGAGTAGCCTTTTCTTGTATAGGATTTTGAGCTAATTTCTTCGGAGGGTGTGCATTTAACCTGTAAAACTACAATGCAAACAATACAAGGAGTTCGCAAAATGCATAAAAATTTTTGCCTCCCAATTATACTCATAATTACCTTGCTTTTCATATTCGGCTGTGGTCAGCAAGAGAAATCTGAGCGTGAAAAACGTGAAACAATATCAGAGGATACATCAAGCATGGATATGGATGAACACGCTGACCATGACCATGTGCCAATGGTGGCATCCGCAGATGATGGAAAAACAATTCGCTACTGGACTTGTGTTATGCACCCCACAGTTAAAATGCCGGAACCGGGCAGTTGTCCAGTTTGCAAAATGGATTTGATCCCTATTTACGAAGGTTCAGGGTTGGAACTAACTGAACAACAGAAGGCATTAATTCCAGTGCGGACTGAGCCTGTTGCTTTTCGCGAAGTTGCGCGTGAAATCCGAACCGTCGGGGTGCTGGATTATAACGAAACCCGTATGGCTTATGCTTCAACACGGATTTCTGGGTGGATTGAGGACTTGCACATTGATTTTACCGGTATCAAAGTGCGTGAAGGCGACGAACTCTTGTCTATCTACAGTCCGGAGTTAGTCACAGCACAAGAAGAATACTTAACAGCACTTAAAAGTATTAAGGAACTTCAAAATACAGAATACGCGGAGCTTCGTAAATCGGTTGAGCGGACAGTTACCGCTGCAAAGTCTAAACTTGAATTGTCTGGATTAACCTTAAGCCAAATCGAAGGTATCCGCGACCGCGGCGAGGTTAGCACGACCTTACCACTGTTTGCACCGATAGCTGGGACTGTGGTTCACATGAACGTTGGGCAGGGTCAACATGTGAACAAGGGGATGAACCTTTATCGTATTGCTGATCTTAGTAGTTTATGGATCATGGCAGACGTTTACGAATATGAACTGCCTTGGATTTACATGGGGCAAGCGGTCGAAATTACTGCGCAATCGATGCCTGGGCTAACGTTTCCGGGCAAAGTCACCTATATTTATCCGTTCTTTGACACGCAAACGCGAACCCAGAAGGTTCAGATAGAAGTTGCTAATCCGACCGGAAGGCTCCGTCCAGGAATGTATGTGACACTTCAAATAAAACCGACACTTGCAGAAATCTATACCCAGGGAGCCATCTCAAAAGATCCTTATGCCTGCCCAATGCATCCATGGATAACCTCTGAACATCCCACTGAATGTGAGATATGTGGCATGGATTTAGAGCCAACACACCCTGAAACCGTTGCATCTGAAGCAGAGGGGGAGTGGGCATGTCCAATGCATCCTGAAGAACAATCTGACGAATTTGGGGAATGCTCCATCTGTGGCATGGATCTTGTCAAAAAAGCGGGAGCACCTACTGAGGCAGCATCTGTGTGGACGTGTCCAATGCATCCCGAAAAGCAATCTGATGAATTCGGAGAGTGTTCTATCTGTGGCATGGATCTCGTTGAAAAACAATCAACCACACATTCCCACGCGCACCAACCGCTGACTTCGCCTGCAATCCTGTCAGATCAGCCGCAGCTAATTTTTAAGTATGTATGCCCTGACCATCCAGATGCATACGCGACGGTACCCGGACTCTGTCCACATGATGGAAAACCGCTTCTTATGACCGGTGAGGTTTTAACTGTGCCCAAGAGTGCAGTCATTGACACCGGTCTACGGAAAATAGTCTTCGTGGATCGCGGCGAATCAGGTTATGAACAAGTTGAAGTTGAAGTGGGTCCCGAAGCCTGGGGAACGTCGGACGACTCGGAAACTAAACGCCGATACTATCCGATTGTTAGCGGGCTTACACCTGGTGATAGGGTCGTCACCCGTGGTAACTTCCTGATAGATTCGCAAACACAATTAACAGGTTCCGCATCAGGTGCTTACGGCGGGGCACTCGGTGGTGAAGAATCAGCAGCCCCTGTCCATCAGCATTAACTCGAAAGATTTACTTAGCTTTGATTTGGAGTTATTAGAAGGAAAAGCATTCGCTGCTCAACTGCCCGGATTTAATAGGTGAAAAAGATGATTAACCGAGTTATTGAAATCTGTATGAAAAACCGCCTGTTGGTATTAGTTATCTTTGTGTTTGTCACAATGGCGGGTTGGTGGGCATTGAACCGGACACCAATTGATGCTATGCCGGACATCGGCGAAAACCAGGTGATTGTCTTTGCGGATTGGCCCGGACGCAGTCCGAGGGATATTGAAGATCAGGTTATCTATCCGTTGAGTATTACCATGCTTGGAATCCCCGATGTTAAAGATGTTCGCTCGACTTCAATGTTCAGCTTTGGCTACATTAACATTATCTTCAAAGACGATGTTGATTTCTATTGGGCACGTACACGAGTGCTAGAGCGTATGAACCTTGCCCAAAAGGACATGCCAGAGGGTGTTGTGCCAGTCCTGGGTCCTGATGCAACGGGTGTCGGACAGGTATTTTGGTATACGGTTGAGAACGGGTACTATTGCCCGAAGCATCCAACGGAACGCTACGCCGAACCGGGTATCTGTCCGGAAGATGGGGAAAAACTTGTTGCCTCCAATTTAGAATTACATGAACTTCGGTCGCTTCAAGACTGGACGGTTCGTTACTATCTCGCCTCCGCTGATGGTGTTTCCGAGGTTGCCTCAGTTGGTGGATACGTCAAGCAGTATCAGATCGACATCGATCCGAACACGTTATTGGCTTATAATGTGCCGTTATCAGTGGTTTATAACGCTATCCGTGGCAGCAACCTTGATGTTGGCGCGAAGGTTATTGAGGAAGGCGGAATGGAGTTCCTGATTCGGGGCTTGGGTTTTATCAAAAACATTGAGGACATAGAAAACATCGTTGTCAAGGAACATAACGGTGTGCCGATTTATGTCAAGAACCTTGGTACGGTTAGTGAAGGTCCCGACTTTCGGCGTGGTGCCTTGGACAAAGCAGGCATCCCCGCAACTGGTGGTGTCGTGCTAATGCGGTACGGTGATAATCCACTGCGCGTGATTGAGAACGTCAAAGCGAAAATAGCGGAACTCACGCCTGGACTGCCATCAGGCGTCCGAATTGTCCCGTTCTATGACCGGAGTCATCTTATTCACCGCGCAACAGATACACTGAAGGAAACGCTGACAGAAGAGATCATCGTCGCTGCAGTTGTTATCCTGCTTTTCTTAGGGCAAGTTTCGAGTAGTCTGATAATAGCACTCGTTTTACCGATGGGGGTTTTGCTTGCGTTTGTAGGTATGCGGATTATTGGTCTACCGTCGAATATCATGTCGATGGGAGGGATCGCCATCGCGATTGGCGTTATGGTGGATGCTGGTATTGTAATGACAGAAAATATCGCGCGACATTTGCAAGATCCACACCCAAGCGAAAGCAAACTTCAGGTCGCAACTCGCGCAGCTAAAGAGGTAGGTCCGCCTATCTTCTTCGCAATGCTCATTGTCATCGTTGCCTTCATACCTGTTTTTTCCCTTACTGGTCAAGCGGGTAAACTCTTCAAACCGCTTGCCTATACAAAAACTTTCGCTATGCTTGGCGCAGCACTTCTCGCGATTAGTTTGGTGCCTGTTTTAGCGTCTATTCTACTCACAGACCCAACGCGGACCCAGACAGGTACGATTTCCAAGCGAGTGTCGCAACTTCTGGCACTATTAGGCTGGCCCCTGAGAAAGTTAGCAGATGGGATTACGTGGTTACTCAGAACTATCTATCGCCCGATTATCCAGTTAGCTGTAAAGAATATTTGGACGAAACTCGCTGTTGTCGTTTTAGCCGTGCTGATTTTTGCTGCGAGCATACCACTGACCCCTTTCTATAAGAATATTGGGCAAGAATTCATGCCGCCACTTAACGAAGGCGCACTGCTATTTATGCCTGTCCTGCTTCCTGGTGCCTCAATTACGCAGGCAAAAGATGTTATGGCAAAGCAGGATTTGATTATGAATCGATTCCCAGAGGTTTCACTTGTGGTCGGAAAATTGGGGCGAGCATCAACAGCAACCGATCCTGCGCCAATTGGTATGTTTGAAACTATTGTCAATATAATTGATCCAGCGGAGTGGCCCCGACGCGCTATTAAACCCAACCCGACAAAAGAACTTGTGTCCGCTCTTGTTCAACGCTTAATATACGACAGACTTATAAGTGAAGAACATGCAAGCCATATTGGTGCTGATTTTCTGGATGACATTGCTGCAACGGCGATAAAACGATTTGATACCTTAGCGACAACATACCACAATTCCTATCTGTCAGTTGACGCGCGCGAGAAACTCTATCGTATCTGGTTATTACGAATCCTTTTAGAAGAACTCCTTGCTGAAGAGCGGACAGGCGAAATGCGGTTGGAACACGTCAGAATTGGAGAATCTGAGACTGAAACCAAACTTCATCGGATTGCTGAGGAAATTGAACCTACTCTGAAACATAAAGCTTACTTCCGAACCAAGAACCGCAACGAACTCATCGCTGAACTGACGGAGGCGACCCGAATGCCAGGCGTATCGCCTATTATGACGCAGCCTATCCGTAATCGAGTTGATATGCTCGCAACGGGCATACAAACCCCCATCGGGATTAAAGTGTTTGGCAAAGACCTTGCGAAGATTGAAGAGATTGCCGTGCGGATTGAGCAGGAACTCCTTAAACTTGAGGGCGCGCAGGGTCCCTATGCCGAGCGTATTGGAAATAAGCCGTATCTCGAATTTCACATTAACAGGGAGGCGGCAGCACGCTACGGTATCCAAATCCGAACAGTGCAGCAAATCATTATGACAGCCATCGGTGGTATGAATTTAACCCATACCGTTGAGGGGCGCGAGCGATTTCCGATTCGTATCCGTTATATGCGGGAGTTGCGGGATAATATTGAAGCACTTAAGCGCGTCCTCGTGCCAGCACCAAAAGGACTGCATATTCCGCTTGAGCAACTCGTAAGAATCGAAAGACGCCCTGGTCCGGCGAAGATCGCCAGCGAAAATACGCTGCTCTTTTCCCGTGTCTTTTGTGATGTAGACGTTGATAAAATTGGACTGGTTGACTTTGTCGCATTAGCCCAAAAGACGCTTGATGAAAAAATTAAGCCGACTTTACCGCAGGGCTATTTTTACGCCTTTAGTGGGCAATATGAAGCCGAATTGGAAGCCCGCGATCGATTAGCGATCGTCGTACCGGTATGTATCGCTGTCATCTTTATGTTGCTATACCTCCAGTTCAAATCGCCTTCTGCGATGTTTTCGATCTTCCTTGCTATTCCTTTTGCGTTCATCGGTGGCATGTGGATGCAGTGGTTGATGCAATACGTACCGGAGGCACTCGGCGGCGGTTACGCCATTAAATACAGTACAGCGGTGTGGGTGGGGTATATAGCCTTATTCGGCATAGCTGTAGAAGATGGGATCGTCTTAATTGAATATTTATTGGAACGCGTCCGCGGCGGCGAACCTATTGACGAAGCCGTCATCAATGCCGGTTTATTGCGCGTCCGCCCCATCATTATGACCACAGCGACCACAGTCCTTGCATTATTGCCAATCATGTTAGCCGAAATCAGCACTACCACCGGTGCGGAATTGATGAAACCCATCGCGGTTCCCACCTTTGGGGGTATGGTCTCAGCAACGGTGGCTAACCTGATCTTAGCACCTGTGTTATTTTCTCTCTTCTATCCTATCGAACGCTGGATTCGCGAACGGTAGCAGAAATATATTTTGAGGCGAGACTGCAGAAATAATATAGCAGTGATACCTATGTAGAGCGTCTGTCACTGAGAAAGCGAAGTGCTGTCGTTTAAAATCGAATTTGGAGGAATCATGAAACTTCTAACTACGTTCAGTATCTGTATACTCGTTGGTCTTGTAGGCGTACCAACTGTCAGTACTGCCCTTGAACTTGAAAAATACTCAGATGTTGCAAAAGGTAGTGTCGTAAGTGTCGGTCGCGGATTAGCAATTACGAATGATGAACTGGAAACCGCTCGCACCGAGGAATTCTCAATAGGATTTCAATTAACACCCGCCCTCCGATTTTCAGTCCCGTTCGGTAATTACGCCGTGGATACTCGCGGCGGGAACACCGACATTTTACCCTTCGGGACGTTGAATGTTGAGACTGTTGGGATGATGCTGACGCTGAGTGGACGTGGAAAATGGGCACCATTTATTGGGATTGGAACAAACTTCTACGCCTTTACTGAACAGTTCGCTGCGCCCGCGAATATCCAAAATACTTTTGGTGCGGAGGCATCTACTGGGCTCAACGTAAGACTTATTGATAGTATCTTTCAAGTGGCACAGTTGCGCGGATCAGTCGGTTATCAGTTCAGTTTTTTAAGACCCGCGATTAGCGTGCCTACCAGACCTGATGTTGAAACGCTATTGTTAAACCGCCATAGTGTCACCTTTCGGTTGGAGGTGTTGGGATTGTAAAAATCCTTGTAAAAATAAGAATTTTTGGTAAACTTATAAGATCCTGAAAAAACAGATAAGGAGATTGTGGATGTTTTCCCAAATCTATCGCCGACCTCGAAAACGTAGTGCTGTCGTTTCAATAGGCATTTTGTTGGCACTCGCTTTTTTGATATTAAGCATGCTTCTACTCAGCAGTGCTCGTGCCACAGAGTTGTCCGGTCAAAAACTGATGGCTATTTTCCCAACAGCAGGGAAATTTGTCGAGCGAGACGTTGTCCTGACTGCAGAACAGATAGTCTCTATTGAGAAGAAACTCGGAACTAAACTTCAATCAGAGGACCTGAAACCGATTTTTTACATCCTACTTGATGACAAGAACGAGCCAATGGGTTTAGTCTTGGGGAGTAATATCAAAGGACCGAATGGTGTCATTGAAGGTGCTGTCGGGGTGAATATGCGCGGAAAAGTCGTGAAAGTGGATATCTATGAACACAAGGAAACAGAGGCGATTGTAGGCGCAGGATTTCTCAAGCAGTTTGTCGGTATGGGCATAGATGACATCTTTAAGGTTGGAGCAGATATTGTTGCGGTTGAAGGACATGACGCTGCGTCAAACGCGGTTGCGCTGATTCCGAAAAAGACGTTGGTGATGAGTTATGCGCTCTTCCACAAACGCGAACCAAAATCCGAAATAGAAAAAGGACCAGAACTGGAGAGCCCAGAGGAAGAGTTGCCCGAAGCTGAAGATCTCAAAGCACTCATGGCGTTGATGATAGATGACTATTTTGTTGTCGTTGACTATTTTGATGAAAAAGAGAGCAAGGAAAAAGCCGTTGAAGCGTCGAAACGACTCGCTAAATATGCAAAGAACATTTCAAACTTCGAGCCACCGAAAAACGCTGATCAGACAGACGAGTATATCTACCTGCAAGACAAGTTTGCTGAAACGCTTCTTCAATTTGCTGAGAAACTTGAACAGGAAGGAATTTCTAATGAAACGCGCGAACAGTGGGACGCTATTGTTACTTTAATCGATCAAGCACACCTTCGATTTAGCGAAGAGGAGATTGATTTGGATGCATATTAGTAGCGGATGTTATGCCCGACAAGGAGAACTACGGAACGTTTAATTTTACCAGAACCCGGGACGTGCAACCGCGGACAACGCTTGGTGAGCATTGGCATGACATTTTACCGGAGGGTATTAGTGCACTTTTTGATTGGAGACTGTATGACTTTTGTTAAGCGAGTTTTGGTTTGCAAGCTGCACCCAAAAATCTGGATATATTGCTTGTGTGCAATGTGTGTGTTAATAGGCACATTGCAAGCGACAGCACAGGTGCGTCCACCGCGGCGGAAACATAGAATATTGGTAGACCCGAGTGCGAAGAAGCAAGACACCCTTAAGGCGGATATAGGCGCGAGCCTTAAAGACATTGTGAAACGCGCAACCCGACACCCGCAAAACTCGAAGGTGGATGTCGTGTTCATTGTTGATGGTAACAAGCGGATGTTAGCATCTATCGCTATGCTTGAGAAGAAGCTGATTGATATGCTCGCCGTTATAGAGGCGAAAACGATGGACTATAGATTCGCACTCGTGGGGTTTCAATCGGTACAGGGAGAACCGAATTATACGTTTTATCATTGGGCGTTTGACCATCTTAGTATTGAAAACGCCTTACAGGAGGTGCGCGCCGAATTCGATAATAGAGTTCAACCTGGGTATGGGCTTGATGCGATCGTGAAAGGTTTAAATGAGTTGGATTTTCGAGAGGGCGTTACAACACAATTTATTGTGATTAGCAACTCGCGGATGCGCACCGTATGGACACAAGCGGATGCTAAGCGCAGAATTAGTGAACAGATCGTCAACTTATGCCAGCAAAACAGTGTGCAGCTCAACTTTATCGGTACGAGTGAACAGATTCAAGCGGAACTTACCGAGCGAACGTCCGGCAAATGGTACCCAATTGATTCAAACCAACAGCGAATAGATGGTCAACGGATCCAGAGAGGCGATATAGTGGCGGATAAAGCACTGCTTCGGGTAGATGGGTTGTTTAAACGCATTGCCGAAAATCTTGTTTCCCATAGACCGGACAAAGTTGATATTGTGTTTGTCTTCGATTACAGCGTCAGCATGGAAACCAAGACAGATGCTGCGTGTGATGGTTTGGATCAGATGGTAGCCGTGTTTAGCGAAACAGGACTGGATTATCGATTTGGGATGATTCGATTTTGGGCATCAGTCGGTGGAGGTGAAAGTACGATCGTTATAACTAAGCCACCCTTGGAACCAGAGCAGGTGAAGGCAATGTTTCGGCTCCCGAAGATAGGAGATGAGCATCTGTTGGATGCTATTATGGAAGGCGTACCAAAACTTCGGACATCCCCGGAGCGCGACCTCGTGCTTGTTATTGTTACGGACGAATCAACCAGCAAGCGGACGGAAAAAGATTATACCGCTGGTAAGGCAATAGCAGTGTGCCGCGGAGCGCGGGCTCGCGTCTATGTTATCGGAGGTGTTACCTCTGTGCGGAGCGGGTCTTTTGGGGATAGTTTCCAGCGTCAAGTCGCGCAGCTGACGAAAGGTGAGCACTATATCATGCCGGGTTCTATTATCGCCGATGAACGGCGATAGCTACTCGTCTGCAGTATGAGTTGTCACTTGACAGCGAGTTCATCTGGCGTTTTGGCGTGTATCGCAATTAGAACGAAACAAGTGGATTGCAAATTAGCTGTTGGTACTGTTAATTCCATCGGTGTGTTGCTGACAAAGCTACCGTCTTTTTGCCGTATACTCGTTAAATAGTCAATTGCGACACGGCGAGTATTGAGCGGATCATTTCCAGCCGCAAGTGCCAGAACCGCGATCGCAGTGATTTCTGCATCACTGGGGCTATTTTTATATCTTCCGAACCCGCCATCTTTGTTCTGTAGTTGCTTTAACCATGCGATTTGTGCATCAATATCGTAAACAGGTTCTAAACCTTGTATCACCCAAGATGTCAAAAAAACGTCGGATTGCATGCCGCGTTGCATTGCCCAACCGCCATCAAAATTGATGGCTTTTGCCAACCAATCTGCGCCTTTAGAGACAGGTTCAAAACTCTGTTTGAAACCGAGTCTCCTGAACCCTGCTAAAACAGCGGCAGTGTATAGAACATTGTCAGGACTTCGTTCCATCTTACCCCAACTACCGCTTCGGTTCTGGACTTTTTTCAACCAACGCAGCCCTTTAAAACGGACTTCAGGATCGGTCTCCGCTGCTGTTAAAGCGATAAGGGCAAAAACGGTGTGTGCAGTGTTATTGTTCCAACTTCCATCATCCGCTTGCGTATTTCGCAGATATGCTACGCCCATTCGAATAACCTGTGAACCGGTACCCCACCCAGCATCAATCAACGCCCAGATCGCGAATGCAGTATTTTCTACATTACTCTCACCACTGGGCACCAGGGACCAACCGCCATCTCGGTTTTGGTGTTGAACAATATAGGTCTTTGCCCCTTCTATTGTTTTGTAGAGCGGGGGTCCCTCTGTCACTCCAGTAGAAGCAGTAGGTGCTTTGGTGTCCGCAACGGCATTTCCGCTAACCCCGATAACGAAGTTTAACAGGGTATAACAACAGATTCCCATGAAAACGCTTTTGTGGTTTTTCATATTAACGTCCTTCCGTTTGTGCTATTGTTAGCTTTAAAACACCTGAAGATTTGTGGAGTTACGCGCGTTTTTGAAGCGGATATCTCTTTTTACAAGAACATTGGTTATGATTAATAATTTTAGGACACTACGATTGTGGCTCAATCACAACTTTGTAAACCCCTTCTTGTCCGAGCATATCAATGCCTTTTTCCAACTGGTGCAACGGTAGATGATGCGTTATCAATTTGTGCAACGGGGCGCGTGTAATCTGGAGAAAATCGAGGGCTGTCTGGAACTGAATTTGTGGATATGCCCATACGCCGCAAACATCCAGATCTTTGTTACAAATTTGGTGAGGTCGTACCTGTGTATCCCCAGAATCTGTATAGTGTCCGACTTCGATAACTTTTCCGCCACGTCGCACCACGTCCAACGCTTCGGCGAAAACCATCGGTATCCCAGCACACTCAATGGCGATGTCTACACCGACACCGTTTGTAAGTTCCTGAATCTGTTCGACCCGTTCTTCAGGTGTTGTTGTTCCAACGTTAATAACAATATCCGCCCCCATCTGCTTTGCCATGTCCAATCGACTATCGACGAGATCAGTGGCGATGATAGTTCCGGCACCGCTATCGCGTAACACAGCAACAACGAGCAGACCAATGGGACCGCATCCCAGCACTGCTACGCTGCTCCCAATGCTGTATCCATCGCCGACTTGTGGCAGTCCGGGCGCACAGGCGCGTTCAACAGCACGCGTCGCAACTGCTACGGGTTCTGTTAACACGCGAATCTCTTCTGGAACACTCTCCGGCATCTTGTAGACCCAAGAGTTACCGTGGATGTAGGTATACTCAGCGAATTCCCCATTCAGATACGGTGGTGTTTCGCTGTTGCTAAAGCCGTAGATGGTTCGTCCAGAACACAAAGTCGGACGACCCGGTACATGTAAACAGTAGTAGCATCTGCCACAGTTTTTTGAACCCGGTACCACTGTCACACGGTCGCCTTCTTTGATGGGACCGCCCATGACATTCATCACCTGATTCGCATTTTTGCCGATCTCAGCAACGGTACCAACGACTTCGTGTCCCGGAATGACCGGAAATTTGAGGGCAGTATGCCCAAGGTACATGTGTTTATCGCTGCCACAGATACCGACGCGGTCTACCTGTAACAGGAGTGCATCATCTGTGGGTGTCGGTTTCTCAAATTCGCGGATTTCTATCTGCCCCGGTTGGAGCATCACCGCCGCTTGGACTTGCATAGTCAGAATTCCTTGTCTTGTTTTTTAGATTTGTTTCATCTCGACCATAGTGGGATCAATACTTTTGTTAGTTGCGCAAGGCTCTCCAAATTGTGTGCTGGAAGGAAATAGTCCACATAGGGCAACGCCGTGCGAATACCTCGACAGATCGGCTGATAGCCGTCGCTGCCCAGCAAAGGGTTGAGCCAGATTAACCGATACGCGTGCCGATGCAACATCTCCATAGAACGCTGCAACACGTCCACATCGCCGCGATCCCAACCGTCGCTAATAAGAATGACGACCGAACGATACGCTGATAGAGAAGGCGCGAATTGTCGATAGAATTCCAGTAGACTTTCACCAATCTTTGTTCCGCCCGACCAGTCGGGTACGACATTCGCCACTTCGTTCAAACCTTCAGCCAATCCTTTCCGTTGGAGGAGTCCGGTAATGTTCGTTAGGTGTGTGCTGAAGACTGCGACTTCTATTTCTCTCAACTCCTGTTGCATACCGTAGATGAATTGGATGAGGAACTTGGCGTAACAGTCCATAGAGCCGCTCACGTCACAGAGGAGCAGAATCTTAGTTTTTTTAATTTTCTGCTGTTTCCGGACTAATTCGAGCGGTTCGCCACCGTGGACGAGGCTTTTCCGCCAACTCCGACGGAAGTCAATAGTTTTGCCTTTTTTGCCAACAACTTTTCGACGACTCAACTTTGTCGCCAACACGGCTGCCAGTTTCGCGACAATTTCCCGTGCTTTTTCCATATCTTCTGATGTAAACTCGCTGAAATCCTTTTGGGTAAGAACATCTTCCACGCTATAGGCGATTGGATCATCTTCCTCTCCTTCTGCCTCGTCTTCCTCTGTGTCGGTATCCAACCACTGCTCTATCATGTCCTGCTCGTCGGTAGCATCGGAGAGGTCTTGGAGACTGGAGGGTTCGGGTGTTGCATCGCCGGTGTCAACGGCTTGGAAATCTGGGCGCGGATACCGCCAAAACAGATTGAAAGCGAGGTCAAACGTCTTTAGATCGGTTTCCTTCGTAATAAGATTCGTCCGTGCTGTATGATAGAACGCATCGCGCTCACCGATGTCGATCAGTTCAACACTTTTGCACCAACTCAGTTGGTTGGTTGTTGTCACGTTGATGTCCATCTGTCGGAGCAAACGGCAGAAGTCTGTGATTTGTTGGAGGAGGGTTTGATCAGTCATTATTCTTGTTCTTCTAAGTAAGCGATAAAGGTCTCTAATTCTTTTGAGAGACTGTTAAACAACTCGCCAACCTGCTTGGCATTTCTCTCTGTTTGTTCGTAAACCAGTTCCTCTCCATAGATGTTATTAAAAACGTGGCGAAACTCTAAAAGTTCCGTTAGAGTCTCAAAAGTCTCTTGGGAAATCACAGGTTGCCGTTCTGCTTGTGGTGCTGCCATCTGTGTTAGTAGTTCTTTATGCCATCTACTTCCGTCAGGCATACGTAAATCAACATCGAGGGCGATTCGTCTAAAAATGTTCTCTATTCCCCTATAGCAGTCAACAAGATTTTTGGCGATTGTCGTTTCTATCTCTTCTCTATATTCAGCAGGGGCAGTTTTAATTTTTTCCAGCCTTTCCTCTATTTTTTTTAGAGTTCCTTCTATTTTCTCGCGCTCGTCGGAGATACGCTGGATGAGTTCGCTTCTGTCCACTTTGTAGATTACCCCTTTTTCAATAGGAATTAGCTGATTCTGAATTCTCTCACGAAAAAGTGCTTTACAACTTTCAAAATCGACTAAATCAATTTTAAACAATCCGCTAATGTCCGATGTTATTGACGATGCCCGGAAATATTTGTCGTTTGGAATTCCCCAAACAGCAATGTCTATATCCGACCATTTTGAGAACGACTCTGGTTCAGCGAGCGAACCAAAAACAGCAACTTGTGTGGCACTAAAATCTTCATAAAGCGTGGCGGCTATCCGATGTGCCGTCTGCCAGGCGCGTTGCAGCAACGCCTCATCTACTTTCCGGTTTTTGAAGTGCTGATCAAGCCGTCGGCGATATTCGGCTAATTCTTCAGGCGATAAATCTTTCGCTGTGCGATGGTCTTCTGTGGGTTGATGCATATCGCTATCTCCTTAGAAAATAGGATAGCATGAAATGGGTTAGTGTGCAATAAAAAAAGACGGGAAGACCTTTGCGGTTTTCTTTTTTGAAAGTATGTGCTAATGAACTAATGAAGACAATAATTACTCAGGTTAAATTTTTTCGTTTTCACTCATTCTTGACCTGAACTATTAATAACCCAACTTGCTACCTATGTGATTTTGGACGCACGAACATGGTCATTTTGGTGAAAAGTTTGACATGTTTCCTACCATTTTCGGCACAAAGATGCACAGGAAACCAACGGTCTCCTGTGCATCAAAGTGGCAACTTGGGTTATAGTTATTGGAGTTTTTCGGGATTCTATGCTCGTAGAGTGGATAACAATGCTTTTTCGACAGCGGTAGGCAGCTGAATTAAGTGAAAACGGTCGGTTGTATAGGCGTAATCTTCGCCACTTTCATCTATAACGCGAATATAGCCGTGAACCGCTGCCTCATCATCAGGAAGGACACGATACACTTTCCCTACTTCAAGAGAAGCTGCATATCCTTCGTTATTAAGGCATAGACCGAATTGCGGAAAATGATTCTCTTTTGTGCTCATTTTTAGTCAAGAAACGGGAGTTTAATCTTGAATTCTCTCTTGCCGATGTTGTCAGTTTGATACCAATGAACTTCAGCAAGACGTACAGAGCCATCAACCAGACTAACGTATGCTACTCCCTTTAGCTTGCGCCACCTGCCTTGGCCGTACTGACGTTGTAAGCGTGTATAGTTCTGGATACTATTATCGCGACTAATTGTTTCTATTTGGGTAATTTCTCCAATAATTTCAAAATCCATTCCAATATATTATATTTTCGCAGTTGATATTGAATTGTAGCACATTTCTACCGATTTTGTAAATGAAAATTCGCTAAATCAGGCTACGGCCAAAAATTATACATCGGCTGTTGTGTTACGACGCTGATGAGACTCCAAATTCCGCCAACAGTGAAGTCTCCTAACATCAACCCAATTGCGAACATCACCAACTGCTGCGATGCTCTCGGTCCGCCAATCTTCAAGACACCCCATTTAATAATCGAACTCACCAGCATACAGCTCCACAAATACCGCATCCCCCAATCGCTGGAAACGACGAACCCGATCGGATGGAAGGGCCACCAGAAAAAACGTGCCCGCATGAACATCAAGAGCGTCGAAAAGAGTAGACCGAAAAGGATGCCACCCGTCGCATAGAGATTCGGTTCGGTCGGGTAATAGAGCCAACGCTGGAGTCCGTTAAAGACACGTCCACCGAAGCCTGTTGACCAACTGCTGCTGCCGCTCATGTTCAAAGCACCATAGGTGTAAAAGAGATAAAGGATCACGCCGAATACCATCACGGCAGCGAACGCTGAAACGCCTAATAGCGCGAAGAACAGTCGTTTCGGGGCAATACCGGAACGTTCCGAGAGTTTGAAACCCTCTAATTGATGCGGCATCGGGTTGCTCGTGTAACTCCGATTGAACCATCGATAAAGCGTTAAAGCGACAAGGTTGTTTGTGCCTAATGTCCGTGTGCCGAAACCGTCAACGAGGATATGATGGTTTGGCATGTTCTCCATCGCATGTACAGGAAACCCTTGCTCCGCTCGCATCCGCGTGAGGACAAGAACAATGATGAAATAGATTGCGAAAAAGATGGGGATCAGCCAGAAAGACATGCCGATACGTCTGGAGAAAATAAACAGCATCGCGAGTCCGACAACGATACCCCATAATGCAAACCTATAGGAAACCGGTTCGTCGGCATCTTCGCCAGTGCGGTGGCGTGCAATGCGAAACACACCACGAAAATGACGCAGATTCAATACTAAAACGGAGATGAAAATCCCGATGGCAGCACCGAAACATTGCCTGTCAATGTATGGGAATCCGGGCAGGCTGGACAATCCAGCAGCACTCGCGAAAACTAACTGTGCTTTGTAGAAAATAAAGAAAAACCAACTGGAGAACGAAAGATCAAGCGGCATCAACAGCCCAAGCCCGATGACAAACGGGTAGTAGGACATACTGATG
Organism: Candidatus Poribacteria bacterium; assembly: GCA_022394775.1. Classification (GTDB taxonomy): domain Bacteria; phylum Poribacteria; class WGA-4E; order WGA-4E; family WGA-3G; genus WGA-3G. The sequence goes on along the minus strand of JAGFCB010000110.1, from coordinate 37,877 downwards.
CCGCCGACAGCATTCCACGGTTTTTCTGTGAACAGATGTCCAAATCCGCGCCAACCACCGATCCGTTTAATCGGCAAGGTCGGAAGTGTTGGATACAGAAAACTGAAACCGTTGAGGATGGCGATAGCTGCGGCGATCCCGAAGCCGAGCCACGTGATACGATGCGAGAACAGCGATTTTGTGTTATGTGTGACGTGAAACGCGATCTGTGTGATCGGATACGCAAGCCGTTCGCGTTCTACCCACTGCTTTCGCAGGATGACGTTGATACACAACATCACGAGAACAAGGATTGTCATGAATCCTGCCCACGAAAGTACTGGCACTATCCACGCACTAAAGATGTCCAAGGTGGAGAGATTGGTTTCACCTGTATAATAACCTGTTAAAACCTTTGGGTTGTCAACAAGGAGCCATTTCGGAAGGTAATCCCAGAAGAGTTGTTTCCATTCATTTTCGGCAGTTGCGAACCAGAAGGCATGTCCGACAGTTGTGACGAGAATCGTCATCAGTGTGATAGACGGGAAAGCACACGCCGTACTCAGCAAAATGTATATTGTCAGGAGTTCGGCATCCGTGAATAAACGACGGCGAGCGGTGAGATTAAGGAGGGTGAAAGCAAAAACGACGAAGACGACGTTGTAAAACGGTACCGCGTATGTATTCAATGCATAACCGACAAGTCCGACTTCGCCGGCGATGATCCAGTAGAAATTAAACGGAATTAGGACAAGTGTGATGGCGATGGATTTCCATGTGACACCGTTTGATTTTAGGGGTTCATCAACCTTCATGAGTGCCTTCGGTTCCGGTTAAAAAAGCGATCAACGTATCCAATTCTTTAGAAATGGTTGCAAATAGGTCCCCAATCGGTTTGGCATGTTCTTCGGCTTTTTCGTAAATCAACTCGTCGCGATAAATGTTATTGACTTTGTGTCGGAAGTCTAAAAGTTCTTTTAATCTCGGTAAAGTGTTTGGGGAAATCACGGGCGGACGTTCTGGTCGCCGTTTTGCCATTTGTTCAAGTAGATCGTTATGCCAGCGATTCCCTTTTGGTATTTGCATATCTACCTCACGGGCAATTCGCTCAAAAATTCTCTCAATGCTGCTGTAAACTTCAGCGAGATCAGAAGCGATTGTCTTTTCTACATATTTTTTGTGGTTAGCGGCAATGATTTCAATATCTTGTAATGCACTCGCGATGCCTTGGACGGTTCGTTCTATTTTTCTTCGTTCATCAGAGATGCGTTGAATGAGTTTGTCGCGATTCACTGTGTAAGTTTCTCCATTTTCTCTGCCTGATGCGTTCATCAATCTGAGAACGTTTGTCCCTGCTTTATCAATATGGATAGCTTGACTTAGAATCCGCTCACGGAATAAACTGTCAATGGATTTAAAATTGATAATATCTATTTTAAACTCAGAACTCAAACCTTTTGTCTCCCAGAGCGCGTCAAGGCATTTGTTATAGGAGACCCCCCAGACAACGATATCAATATCTGAGTTTTCGGTGAACTGCTGCGGTTCAGTGATGGAGCCGAAGGCAGCAACTTTCGTCGCGCCAAAATCTCGATAAAGTACGATGGCGAGACGTCGCGCGGTCTTCCACGCCCGTTGGAGTCGTTCTTTATCAACCCGACGGTTTTCCCATTGACGCTTGAGGTTTTTTCTGCATTCCGCGAGTTCTGATGGCGACATTTCGCTGGTCGTGGTTGCGCACCCCATGTTCCAACCTCCGTGTTATCAGGTTTGATTTCGGCGCGGTTGAGACCCGCGCCTACATTTACTGGATATCTGCCATTTACGGCTGAATGGAGCCAGCGTAAACGTCATTCAGCGCATCTTCTGGGAGCGGTTCAGGGCTGCTCTTGGCAAACTCAAGTGCCGCTTCGAGTTCGTTTGCGAGTTCTTCTTCCAGTGCTGAGAGTTCGTCTTGACTCACACCCTCTTCTTCAGTGAGGACTTCGGCGAGCCGGCGGATAGGATCGCGTAGGCGTTCCTGCTCTTGAACCTCTTCGCGGTCGCGGTAGGATGTTCCCGGATCCCCGATGTGATGTCCTCTGAACCTGTAAGTATCGCAGTTGAGGAGCGTCGGTCCGTCGCCTTCGCGTGCGCGTGTTACGGCTTCGTCTGCAGCAGCGTAGACCTTGAGTACGTCGTTTCCATCAACGGTAACACCCGGTATATCGTAGGAAGGCGCGCGGATAGCGATATCCTCTACGCGTTGGTGCTCGTGTTGCGGTGTTCCCATACCGAACCGGTTGTTTTCACAGACAAAAACGACGGGTAGTTCCCACACGGCAGCGAGATTAAGCGTCTCGTGGAATACGCCTTGGTTCGTTGCCCCATCGCCGAAGAAAGACACGGCGACCTGCTGTGTGCCGCGGAGTTTAGCAGAGAGTGCTGCGCCCGCGGCGAGTGGAATCCCTGCACCGACGACACCGTTGGCACCCAGAATTCCTGTTTCTTTATCAGCGATGTGCATTGAACCGCCTTTGCCCTTACAATAGCCGGTCGTGCGTGCGAATAATTCCGCCATCATCCGATCCCGTTTACCGCCTTTGGCAATCAGGTGACCGTGCCCGCGGTGTGTGCTTGTGATATAATCGTCGTCTTGCAAGTGCGCACAAACGCCCACGGCTGTGGCTTCTTCACCAATATAGAGGTGTAAGAAACCGGGGAGTTGACCGCTCTGATATAGCGTTCCAGCGGCTTCTTCAAATTGACGAATTTCTACCATTTTGCGATACATGTAGAGCATCTGATCTTTACTTGGTTTTGACATAATTCCTTTCCTATTTTCTGTTTCGGCTATAGACTTCAGTTCAAGGACTGTGTAACTTCAAATGGCGAGATGCACTCTGGCGAGTCATTTGTCGGACGATTGACGAACGTTGATACGGGGTATGCCTCCATCTCTTCATCGGAATACGGGACAAGGAGGGGTTGAAGGCTATCTGCTGATCGTTCATCTGGTGAAAGCCACTCGGCATAAGCGTCTTGTGGCAGAATCACGGGCATCCTGTGATGGATTTTTTCCAATAGCGCGTTAGGCGGGCATGTAATAATAGTGCAGGAACGAATAGGTTCATCCATCCCTTCTGCCTGCCATGTTTCCCATAACCCCGCCAATGCGAAAGGTTTTTCCGATTGAAGACGGATATAGACGGGTTGTTTGCGTGTGTTGCCGGGCACCTGTTTCCATTCGTAGTAGCCATCTGACAAAATGAGGCATCGCCTGCGCTTGTAAGCATTTCGGAAAGACGGTTTCTCCGCGAGAGTCTCCGAACGGGCATTAATCATCCTGTTTCCAATCTTCGGGTCTTTTGCCCAAGAGGGAATAAGTCCCCAGTGGAAGAACTCTACTTGTCCCATTTCTGGCTGTATTTCTGTACCCGTTGATGTATTGGCAATAACCGCCACATCTTGCGTGGGTGAGATATTGTAGCGCGGGGACAAGTTAATCGGGACATCGAAATCAAAGAAGGTTTGCTGCAACGCTGCAGGCGCGCTTGCAAGCGTAAATCGTCCACACATTTTTATCTCCTAAAAAAGATGAGGCATCTGTCCTACGCATCTGTTTTCGATTGAGGCACCAGAATATCGTCTCTCCAGCGGAGCCGGAAGGACGGGCGCACGAGTGCTTCTGGTGATTGGAGCGTCAAGCCGCCGTCTGCTGTCAGGACGATACCGGTAACAAAATCTGCTTCATCGGATGCCAAGAAGAGTGCGGCGTTGGCAATATCTTCGGGTTTCCCGTAGCGTCCAATTGGGTAGCAATCGCGTGAGGCTTGTTCTTCAAGTGCATCCTCAGCAAGAGAGACCTCGCCGCGTTCTCCGACGATCTGTCCAGGAGCGATAGCGTTCGCACGGATTCCCTCTCTCCCGTAATCAAGCGCGATGCTGCGTGTCAATGCGTTTAAGCCGCCTTTTCCTGCGCCATAGAGTCCGAACCCCGGATTCGTGATTGTGGCATTAACAGTGGAAATAAAGACCAAAGCACCGCCACCGTTGCGAATCATTTCTGGGATACAGTACTTTGCACCGAGCCACGGTCCACCGAGCGTCACGCCGAGGCTTTCATTCCATTCTTCCATCGTGAATTCAATCGCTTTTTTTGTGTAAGAGTGCGCAGCGTTATGGACGAGGGTTGTTATTTTACCGTAGTTTGATAAAGCGGTTTCGACGAGTGCCTGCCAAGTCGTTTCATCGGCGACATCACCCATGACAGCGACTGCCTCACCACCGGCATCCTGAATGCGCTGGACAGTTTCAGCAAGTTTTTCCTCTCGACGGCGCGTATTCACAACGACTTTCGCACCCTCGCAAGCGAACTTATAGGCGGTCGCCGCACCAATGCCACCCCAAGCAGCACCCGCGACAATCGCAACTTTTCCTTCTAATCTCATGATAAATCCCTTTCCTTATAATTCTACAAACTATCAACTATTATACCATATTTTATATTTTAATGCTACAATGATAATAACTGTAACGAAGGGAGAAACGCTTGTGAAATCAGCGATAAAAGAATGGCTCGACAATTGTGTAGAAAAACTCAACGCAGGTGAATTAACTGAGGCTGATCTGCACGGTGTAACCACTGCCGTGAATTCAGAGAAGCAGCTCCTTCTCTATCTCTATTCCAAATCCACGAACTTGCGCTCGCCACTTGGCGGATGGGCTTTGTACGACACAACCGCGTCGGATGAACCTGTGCTACCGTCGCAAGATGCGCCCTATGCCTCAGTGCTTGATGCGGTCAATGACGGTTGGCGGATTGTCCAATTTCCGCGCCCTGAGCTCTATAATTTTACAGATGTCGATAACACCTACCTTACTTATGAATTTATTTTAGAGAAATTTGTGTAAAGGAAGGATAAAATGATTAACGTTGAACCGACACTAAATGACCTGCAGGTCATGCAGTTTATCCATAATGGCTATATCACGTTAGAGAACATCGTTGATCCGGATTTCAATACGGAATGTGAATCCGTAAACGGTGGACGTCTCAACGATTTTGTGCTCACGGATGAATTTCGTCGAAACGTCCTGCTCCATCCGGAAGTCGCGGGGGTTGTACGCTCACTGTTGGGTGCGAATTTTCTCGTGCCGACAAGTGCACACCATCACCTCTTTGAAGCGCCGCACCGTGGACAAACGTGGCACTCCGACGGGATTACCGAGTACGGATATGGTATCACACATCTCCAGTGCTACTATTACCCGAAAGCGGTGAAAATCGAAGATGGACCGACGATGATATTGCCCGGTTCCCACCATCGGCTTGTGGACAGGGAAGCAATTGCGCATTACGGCGATATTCTCGGACAGCTCTCACTCACTGTTCCGGCAGGTACCGTCGCGATGACACGCTACGGCATCTGGCATAAAGCGGGGCCGAAACTCAATGCCGACAGACGCGGGATGATTAAGTTCTCATATTACCGAATGGCGATGCCGAAACGCGATTGGGTGCGCGATTCTGATGAGATTCCGCCTTATCAGCATCAAGGGAGACATCCATACGTAACGGAGATAGAATCCTATCGTGATCGGCGTAGGGGTGAATTGACATGGAACTGGTTATGTGGATTGGCAGAAGTGGAAGAGGACATCCCGCCGATACAGATGTTTAACAGCGGAATTCCGTTGTCAGAAATCCGTTTTCAGTAGCAAATGGTCACGACTACACTCTGTTATATACTGATGCAGATTAATAGGTTAAATTTTCTATTCTCTGTTTTCCATAGAGAGATTTGATTTGGGAAGGCTCCAGGCACCGATAAAAGCAACAATAAATCCGATAGCTGCACCAAATCCGCCGAATTGGAGACTTATAGCGTTTTCAAAAGCCTCCTTGAAACTGAAATCCATAGCCCTTCCAAAATCATTAGTGGATTCATCAAAAGCAATATCCGACATTTTTTCTATGAATGAATTCATTGATTGGGTGAATAAGGCAAGTGTCAACAAAACACATAAAAGCCCGGCTCCACTGCTACTTAGTAGAATCTTTCTGGATTTCCAAGGTGTTTTTTGATTCAGAGTGTAAATGGAGATACCAAGAATTGCCAATGCAACAACGAATGTAAGTGTGGCCAAGAATCTGTCTGTTTCAAAGCCTGAATGTGTAATAACTTCGGTGGTCCTGTCTTCATAGAGTATTGAAGATATGTCAAACTTAGCCCACGGCAAAAAGATGCTGAGAAGAGCCAAAATTCCGCCTGCTAATGAGATCAGAAGCGATTTCTGTTTCATGTTGCTCTTTCCTATAGTGGTTGAAAAGTGGCACAAGTAGGCAGACTATGGATCTACCTACTTGATTCAGAGATCAGCGCGCATCACACGCTTGCAAACACGCTTGCATGTGCCCACGAGATTCTGCGGCAATCGTGCAACACTGCTCTAAACTATACTCTTTCGCGCCGATCACCTCAAGGTTCAGCGGGCCGGTATAGCCGTTCTCATGTAGGACACGGATATAACCGACGAGATCAATATCACCACGTCCGTTCGCTTGCAATTCAGGGGCACCGGGACCCCGTTCCATTCCCTTACAATCCCGGATATGCACATGTTTGACGCGCGAAACGACAGCAGCAATCGCCTCTACGGGGTTTTCGCCCGCGCGATGGATATGCGATGGATCCATGTCAATCCCAAATGCTGGTGACGAGATCGCTTCCATGGCACGGAGGGTCGTTGGCGTGTTATAAATGCTTGCCCCGACGTGTGCTTTGACGCAAAGTGTTACGCCGTAGTGCTCCGCACGCGCGGAGAGATTGCCCAATGAATCAATAACTTCGGGCCATGCGGATTCATCGTCCGAGGAACCGCCGGGACCGCAGTTAATAATCGGAACGCCGATCTCAGCTGCCGCTTGGAAAGCGAGTTCCATTTTCTCTGAATCGCGTGAGGGCTGCTCCATCGCTAACAACTCTAATTCGTATTCTTTTGCGTAACGTTTAATGTCGTCGGCAAGTTCTTGCCAGTTTGCGAGGACGAGGTGCTGGCTCATCCCGTCAATCGCAGAGAGTTCAATGCCGTCGTAACCAGCCATAGCGATGTGTTTGAAGGCGGATTCCATATCGTAACCGCCGAACAGCACCGAATTTGCTCCTAATTTCAAGTGTATTTCTCCTTCTGTAAAACTGTGATGTCCTATAATCCTTTCAAGGGTGGAAGCGGATGCGGACGGACGAGGATACCACCTTGTTCATAAGATTCCATTGCAGCCCAAGTGTACTCAAGTGTAGCGAGTGCGTCTCTGCCGGAGGCTCGGAGTTGCTCTTTCGGCACGCCGTTTGTGATGTCCTCTAAAAACGCGTGAATCCGCAACGGGAATGTCTCACCGAAGTCAGTAATGCCAGATTCGGTGACAATGGGTTCACCAGAAAAATCGGGCGCGCCCGGTGACGGCCAATATGTTACCTTCTCAATGCAGTTTTCAATGCAAAACGTGCCGCGGGTACCTGCGAGTTCAACACTCCACCAACCGCCAAGACCGAACGTGGCATCACCGCGTTGGCTTAACAAATAGCCGATGCACCCGTTCTCAAACCGGAGATGGATGCCGTTAATAGAGACCATGAGATCGCCTGCACCGCGCCTAAAATGCGGGCGTTCCATAAACGCTTGCACATGTGTTATATCACCGCAGAAATGACGCATTACGCTGAATGGATGCGACAGGAACGCTTTCACGTGGAAGTAGGGGAATCCATCAGAACGTGGGGCGTTTGCGTAGTTATAGTTGAACTCACCGCCAGCGAATCCCATTTTGTGAAGACAATAGACCTGCTCCCCGATATGTCCATCGTCGATATATTTTTTTGCTTGGTCGGCAGGCGGCGTGAAATAGTGGTTCAGGTTACAACCGAGATAGAGATCTTCTTCTGTGGCTTTCGCGACCATTTCTCGTGCCTGTCCGATGTCGTTGGAGATCGGTTTCTCGACAAGAACATGCTTCCCGTTGTCGAGTGCCTCCATTGTCGGTTCGTAGTGCCAACTTCCGTTTTCATATCCGCCGGTGGTAACATCAACAATGTCCAAATCGGGTTCACCGTCGATCATGTCAGCGAGACTGTAATACGCTTTTACACCGAGCCGTTCTGCCGCGCTGTCCGCGCGATCTTTCGCAATATCACACACCGCGACCAGTTCTGCTAAGTCGTCATTTGCGTGGCAATTTGCATGGTTATTACCGATGCCGCTCATGCCGACAACGCCAACTTTTAATGCCATTTTATTATTCCTTCCAATAGATGAAATTTGATCTCGCCTAAGGGGAAACGCACAATCTAAAGAAGCATTTGTTTGTAACTCCCAACGGCGACTTTGCACTTATTATACGGGTGTTCGCAGTTTTGTCAATAAATATCTTTGTGTATATACTTGACAGTATTCTTAATACATGCTATTTTCTGATGTAAATAGTGCTAAAGGAGAGAACGGATGAGTATCAGTGTAGGGATGGTAGGGTTAGGGATGTTCGGACCGTCGTTTATCCAATCGTATAAGGCGCATCCGGATGTACATCGGCTTGCGTTATGTGATTTGCGCGAAGATAGATTGTCGAAATGGGCAAAACAATTTGAGATTTCCGAGACGTATTCAAGCCTTGATGAGATTTGCAAATCAGATTTGGATGCCCTTGTGATTATCACGCAGCACTGGATACATGCGCCACAAGCGATTCAAGCAATGGAAGCTGGGAAGCATGTCTATACGGCTGTTCCAGCGGCTGTATCTTTGGATGAATGCGAACAACTTGTCAGAACCGCTGAACGGACTGGCATGATCTACATGAACGGTGAAACGAGTTATTTCCGTCCGGAGACAGCCTTCTGTCGCCAGAAAGCTGCGGAGGGCGCGTTTGGGGAATTTGTTCACTGCCGCGCCGAGTATTTTCACGATATGGACCACGGACTCTACGATGTGGCAAAAAACCGGTGGGGTGCACAATGGGGACGCGACAAGATGGGTGGTATTCCGATGTATTACCCGACGCATTCAACCTGTTTCCCGATCTCTGTGATGAAAGCGCACGCAACATCGGTTTCAGCCCAAGGGTATATCTACCCAAACGACGATTGGTTTCGGACGGATACCATTCATAAGAACCCGTTCTCCAATGAAGTCGGACTTTTTACAATGAGCAATGGTGCGACGATGCAAATCTGTGAGTTTCGGCGTATTGGACATCCAGGGTCTGAGCGCGTGAGTGGGATCTATGGGACGGAAGGTAGTTATGAACAGAGTCTCGCAGGCTGTGTGTGGACAGGTAAAAGTGAAAGGGAAATTGTTCAGCCTTCACAAACACACGAACACCTTCCTGAAGCACTTGCAGCGGATCTCGGTGGGCATGGCGGTTCACATGCGTATCTTGTGCATGAGTTTGTGGATTCTGTCAATCGTCAACGATTGCCGCGCATCAATGTTTGGGAGGCAGTTCGGTACTGTGCCCCCGGATTGGTGGCACATGAATCTGCTATGCGAGATGGCGAATTACTTCCAATTCCAGATTGGGGAGACGCGCCAGAAAATTAGACTTGCTTTTTATTTTCTTTTACAGTATACTATACTATTTAAAGGTTTTTAGTGGCTGGACGCTATGAAAGTCGGCACCCAAACGCCAACGAAATAGAAAGCAATCGGGCATTAATTAACAAGAAGAATCTGAGGTTAATAAGGAGTACAGAATGGCTACTGAATACGCGGGCGCTTACGATGTATCGGCTATCCCCGCTGATGTTGCCCGCGAAATTGAAATTTATGAAATTCAGCTCGGTCGAGTACAAGCCGGGCAAGTAGAAGAGACGCTCTTTACTGAGTTTAGGCTTCGGCACGGGGTTTACGGACAGCGCGATGACCGGTCCCAGATGATCCGTGTCAAAATTCCATTCGGTGGGCTTACAGCGACACAACTCGAAATGTTGGCGGATGTGGCGGAAGAATTTTCGGATAACATCATCCACATTACCACCCGTCAAGACGTACAATACCACTACGTGGACATTAACAACACCCCGGAACTGATGCGTCGCCTCGCAAGCGTTGACATCACTACAAAAGAAGCGTGTGGTAACGTTGTCCGAAACGTCACAGCATGTCCTCTCAGCGGTGTATGCCAAGATGAGACGTTTGATGTAACACCCTATTCTAAGGCATTGTCAGCATTCCTCTTGGGGCACCCGGATGCACAAGATTTCGGTCGTAAGTTCAAAATCGCGTTTTCTGGATGTGAAGAACACGCTTGCGGCTTAGCAAATATGCACGACATCGGTGCGGTTGCCGCTGTTAAAGAGGTCGATGGTGAAGTCAAACGCGGTTTTAAACTCTATGTCGGTGGCGGACTCGGCGCAGTACCACATCAGGCGAAAGTTTTCGATGATTTTGTCTCCGCAGAAGAACTCCTGCCGATTTCACAGTCTATTTGCAGAGTCTTCACCCGTTTAGGTGAGCGCAGAAATCGGAATAAGGCGCGACTGAAGTTTGTTATCGCCAAGTACGGCATTGAGGAATTTCGCAAGCAGGTGCTTGAAGATCGTGAAACCCTACGGCATGATCCTGAATGGACAGCATATTTGGATAACCTTGATGCCTACAATGAAAGTCCACTCAAGGCACCGACGCAGCTCAACGGCACCACGAAACCTGATGGTTTTGAAGAGTGGTATCAGTCTAATGTGCGGTTACAAAGCCAACCGGGTTACGCTTTTGTGACGATTACATTACCGCTTGGCGACATTACTTCAGATCAGACGCGTGCTTTGGCAGATATTTCTCGGAAATATGTTAAAGACACTATCCGCGCTACAGTCGAGCAGAACATTGTTCTCCGTTGGGTAACAATGACAGATTTACCAGCACTTTATCGCGAACTGAAAGAGATCGGTCTTGGTGACCCGGGTGCAGAGTCTATGGTTGATATTACGGCTTGCCCAGGTACGGATTCCTGCAAACTCGGTGTATCTTCTTCACGGGGTCTGGCAGCGCATCTGCGGAGCCATTTCCTTGAAGCGGGTGTGCAGAATGAGATCAAAGACTTTCGGATTAAGATTAGTGGTTGCCCGAACTCGTGCGGGCAGCATCACGTTGCGAATATAGGTTTCTTCGGTTCCTCGCGCCGGATGGGTGAGCATATCGCGCCTTACTATCAAGTACTCCTCGGTGGACACATGATTGAGAACGCCAGTTCTTACGGACTTGCTACTGGAAAAATCCACGGCAAATATATTCCTGCGTTCATTGAAGAGTTAACCGGCAAGTACACGGCGGAGCGAAATGAGGAAGAATCCTTCACCGATTACGTCGGACGGCTCGGTAAAGCGGAAATCAAGACGATTTTGTCTAAGTACGATAAAATTCCTTCCTATGAGGAAGCCCCTGAATTCTACGTAGACACTGGCGACACGAAGGATTACCAGCTCAAAACGGGTGTCGGTGAATGTGCAGGAGAGGTTGTAGCACTTGTCTCCATGAAGTTGGAAGAAGCGGATCGGCTCATCTACGAATCCGGTTTGAACTTGGAGAAAGGTGAATATCAAGATTCTGCGGAGTTGGCTTTCAATGCGATGATCCGGGCTGCAGATGGACTCTTGACGACGGTAGGGTTGCAATATATTGATGACGCGACCACCGTCGAGGCATTCCGTCCCCATTTCTTTGAACCCGGTAATTTCTTCCCCGGTTACGGTGCGCACATCTTCAAGGCAACGGAGGAAGATGCTTCTACGTTTGACCACGAATTAGCACACCGTCGGGTTGAGGAAGCGACACTCTTCGTAGAAGAATCGCATAACGTGTATAATCGTATGCGTATTAAACAGGAAGAAGAGGAAGAAAGTCGTCGCAAATCACGGCGCTCGCGACCCGCACGGAAGCCGAAGGTTGTCAAAGAGACGAAACCCATTGAGGAAATCACTGATAGTCTCGATCTGAAAGGTGTGGCTTGCCCGTTCAACTACGTCCAGGCAAAGGTCCGTTTGGAGACGATGGATCTCGGTCAGCTCCTTGAAGTCACTATCGACGATGGTGAGCCTTTTGAGAACGTGCCGAAGAGCCTCGCTAACGACGGTCATGAGATTGTTGACACGAAGAAGGTCGGAAAACATTACCGCCTTACCGTTCGGAAGGGTGAGTAAGGTTTAAGGTTACGGTTCGCCGGAACTAAGCTTCACACGAAGGCGATTGCCGCCCGCGCCCGAAACGGGCGGGTTAGGCAATCGCTTTTTTATCCATCAGATGGTTATGGGAGTTTCACATTATGAATTCTAAAGAGATGTTTGAAGTGTTGAATCGTGTGAGAACTTGGGAACCGGAAGTGCGCATTGATTTGGCCCGTAGGATTTTAGAAACCGTGGTTCCCGAGCAAATTCTACCTCCCCCCAGACCATGACCTTGGAAGAAATTCAGGCGATTATGAAAACAGATAAGCGTCCCCCAACTGATGAGGAATGCAAAAAGATTCTTGAAGAGGAGCGCCTGAAGAAATACGGATGATTCACGCTTTATTGGATAGAAATAAAAAAATATAAAAATTGACTTTTCCGAAAACTTGCGCTATAATAGAAAAGTGGGAAACTGAGTTGACAACGTTGGTACTAACACACCTACGGAGAAATAGATGGCAACAATCGTTAAACATAACCAGACGGGCAAACGTTACTGTCTGCTTGGGGCGGGTTTTGGGGTCTTTCAATCCTCGAAACCGAACATGTTTCTCGGAAATTTGATGGCTGATGTGGATGAGGGTGAGTACGCATTAGTCTGTGTATGTAATAGCAAAGGCGAGATCTTCTGGTTAGAGGCGACACAAGTTACAGTTGTTAGCATTGACGGTCAGAATCTCCAAGACCTCGCAGCTGAATAGATAATCTTCTTTTAAGGGTTGGCACTCCAACTTTCTTGTTATTCACTCACGAAAGGAAATTTTTTAGCAGAATGGATCTACAACAGATTAATGTTAAGGTTTTCACAACCGAAGATAGCAAAATCAACTATACCAACTTCATCAAAGTTTTCAACCGCTGGATGGAAGAAGCGGATTCAGACGATTATCTGAACTACGCTGACTATTCACATGTCGATGCGGGACCGGGTGTATTGTTGATTTTGAAGCAAGCCAACTATAGTATCGACAACGCTTACCACGAGCACGGTTTCCTCTACAACCGGAAGCATGCAGTCGAAGGCGATAACGGTGATAAGATTCGTCAAGCCCTCACAGAGGTGCTTTCTAAATGCGAACAGCTTGAAGCGTCGGCGGAGTTGGAAAATGCAGTGCATTTCAACGGCGCAGACCTCCTGTTCATGATAAACAACCGCCATATCGCACCGAATACATCAGAGACCGCGGAAGCCGTTCGGGCAGACCTAATGCTTGTCTTACAACAGATGTACGGTGATGACGACTTTATGGTGGAACGCACCTCTGAAGATGCACGCGAACGGTTCGCTGTACGAATCTCCGCGAGTTCGGATAAATCGATTTCAGAACTCCTCGCCAATCTCGGAGGCTAAGATGTTTAACTTCAGCAACGAACAGATTGAACGCTACAGCCGACATATTATCCTCAAAGAGGTCGGCGGGATGGGTCAGACGAAGCTGCTGGAATCAAAAGTGCTGCTTATCGGTGCAGGGGGGCTTGGCTCCCCTGTTGGGGTCTACCTCGCTGCTGCAGGGGTTGGGACGCTCGGCATTATTGACGATGATGTGGTTGATCTCAGTAATTTGCAACGTCAGATTTTGCACGGCACCAGCGACATCGGCATCCCGAAAACGAAGTCCGCAGAAGCCACCATCGCAGAGATGAATCCTGATGTCAAAGTGGTCTCTTACAATGAACGGATTACCTCGGCAAACGCCTTCCAAATTCTGGAACAGTATGACCTGATTGTGGATGGGTGCGACAACCTACCGACGCGTTACCTCCTCAACGACGCATCCGTTATGTTGGGTAAACCGATTGTACACGGCAGCATCTTCCAGTTTGAAGGGCAGGTCACCGTACTTTATCCGGGCAAGGGCCCGTGCTACCGATGCCTCTATCCCGAACCGCCACCAGCGGGAATGGTGCCAAGTTGTCAAGAAGCAGGGGTCTTTGGTGTCTTACCCGGTATCATCGGCACAATCCAGGCTGTTGAAGCGATTAAAATCTTGCTGGACATCGGCGATTCTTTAATCGGAACGCTTCTGCTTTTTGACGCGCTAACAATGAATTTCAACCGGTTGAAACTCCGTCAAGATAGCGATTGCCCAATGTGCGGTGAAAAACCCACCATTCATGAACTGATTGATTACGAAGAGTTCTGTCAGGTACAGTGGTAAGTACTGGCTCAAATTTGCTTCGTAAGTGAGTTAAAAAAAGGCGATAAAGATTGATAAACAGGCGGAGTTGGTGACGATAAAACGTTGTTGCTATCTCCGGCTGTTTCCATATTTTCTATAGGCTACAAAGTTGAAATGTATGGAATTCCTTCTGTTCAAAAGGAATCAGTACACTGCATCGGAGACTATTTCACATGGGATTGTGGTCATCCCTTATAATCACTACTTGTCTGATCTTAATAGTTTGGGAACTCAGGGATATCAAGAAACGTTTGGACAAGATTCTGGAGCGTTTTGGTGAAGAGAATGATGAGGAAGCGTCAGAGACTAAACCTGAAGGATTGGGGCTTCTGCCCGAAGATTAGATGATCAAAAACCCGTTTGAACCGGTACCCGCGAACAGCGTAACTTTATCTTTCAATCGCATTTTCAAATTCCTTTCTGAATATTGTCAGGCGAGTGCTTTGTGAAAGAACCTATCGAAAACTATGAATTTTTTCACTATAGGCTATCGCGGATTTCATGATTTTCAGCGCAGTATGAATTTGAGGGAGTTCTTCAAATCCATAGGATATGCGTAACTGCTGCTTTCCAACCTCAACCATCTCACCGCTTGGATGGACGCAGTGTTCACCCGGAATGTAAATCACCTTCGGATGCTGAGTGTCTGGCGGCCCGTCAACGGCTTCCTGTCCAGTCGTTCGCGTCAAAAACTTGAAAAAGTCGGAAGTAGCACCCGTTGCTATACCCGCTAATGTTAGGTAGAAATAGAATCCAGCACTCCCACCCCGACACTCCTGAATGTTATCGCTGAGTAATTCTGCTATCCACGTTTTCACCTGTTTTGCCTTCTGCTGGTAACCGTTATTGACCTTCTCAATTTGCGATTCGATGCCGTGGTCGAGCAGGTAACTTGCGATTTCCTGATTGATTAACGGCGCACTGAAACCGATGTCACTTGTGCGTTGGATGATGCTGTTGAGGAATGAGCCTTTGGAACCGATGAGATAGCCGATACGCAACCCTGGGGCAAGAATCTTTGACAATGTACCGACTTCATACACGATGCCGAGTTCGTCGTAGCATAGCGCAGATTCCAAAGGTTCGATGGTCTCATCATGGACAAGGTCGCTGTAAGCGTTGTCAAAGAAGAGTGGGATTTTCCGTCCAACTTCGTAGGATAGCCGAGTAACAATATCGACCAATTCCCGCTTACGGTTATTGGATAGGATCGTGCAAGTGGGGTTGTTTACGGTCACCACATAGAAAAAACGGATAGCAGCACTTTCGTCACCGAGTGCCGTAAGTTTTGCCTTCAGAAGTTCGGTGTCAAGTCCTTCGTCATCTTCAGGCACTGCGATAACCTTAAAGCCTTTCCGCTCTAAATCGTTGCAGTAGATATAATACATCGGATCTGCGGTCAACACAATACCAGCAGGGAGGAGGTGTGTGACACTTTCCAGCAAACTCGTAGCACCGTTTGCCCCGATAACAATATCTCGACCCTTTAAGGTGCGTTCAGTTACACCGCCAATCTTGTTTTCAGTGTGGAACCGTCTGAGCGCCGCAATCAGGTTTGGGGAACCCTGCGCGCCGCCGTAATTGAGAGCCGCTCGGTATTTTTCAGGGTGAGCGAGAACTTTTTCACAAGCGTGTTGAATTTGTGGGTGTGGAATTGTCCGTTCATTGACGTATCCGACACCGAGGTTAATGTCGCGGCCGTCTCGAAAACCGACAGCGAAATCCGTCATCAACCGGTTAACAGCGGAAGGGATACTTGACGCTTTTCCGTATTCAGAGAGCAGGACATCGCGAATCTTCATATTTCCTTGGAATTTGACATTGTGAGTAGCGGTTCACGATATGTGCGTTTATAGTAAATCTTTCAAAGCAGATTCAAGCGTCCTGTGGCGAAACTCATAGCCACTGACTTCTGTTTTCTCTGGCACGACGTTCTGGCTGAGTACAACGAAGTCCGCAAATTCGCCCATCATTAGTTTTAAACCGAACGTTGGCACCGGAAACAAGGTCGGTCTCCGTAGTACTGAGCCGAGCGTTTTTGTGAATTCTACATTTCTAACCGGAGCAGGTGCTGTCGCGTTTAGCGCGCCTCGGATTTCGTTGTTCTCTAAGGCGTGGAGTACAATACCTACCACATCGTCAATATGAATCCAAGACATCCACTGCTGACCGTTACCGAGTATACCTCCGATTCCGACTTTAAAGGGAGTGAGCACTTGTGCGAGCAGTCCACCACCTAACCCAAGTACAAGCCCGATACGGACCATAACTACCCGGATCCCAAGTTCAATTGCTTTTTGTGCTTCCGATTCCCATTCTTGGCAGGTTGTAGCAAGGAAGTCTGTACCAGCAGCGGACAGTTCAGTGAAGCGTTCGTCGCCGCTGGCACCATAGTATCCGATTGCGGAGGCACAGACAAGCGTGCTCGGTTTTGTATCCGCTGCTGCGAGCGATTCAACGAGGTTCCGCGTAGAAAGAATTCGGCTGTCTCGTATTCGCCGTTTTTTTTCTCCATTCCACCTGCCCGCGATAGTTTCACCTGCTAAATGAACGACTGCTTCTATCTCTGATGTGGCTTCCGGAGGTAATTTTTCAGTTTCAGGATTCCAGCCGTAGACGGCTCTTACTGACTTCAATTTAGATTGTGCACGTCCCGGGTTTCGAGATAATACATGTACTGTGTCGCCTTGTTCATGGAGGGCGGTGCAGACTCGGCTGCCGATGAATCCAGTGCCGCCGGTAACCAATACATTTGCCATTCTATACTCCGTGATGTTCTTTATTTTGACAACTCTGTGATGACAGTTTCCAATTGTCTATAGTCATCAACGACAGCGTCGCTAAGTGTGTCGTTGCCTTCTCCTTTGTTAAACCCTGCGAAGCGAATCGCCTTCATCCCTGCGTTTTTAGCCCCGACGATATCTGTTCGGAAAATATCGCCGATATGAAGGGCTTCGGCGGGTTCGGCGTTTAGTGCTGCTAAGGTCGAATGGAATTGCACAACTTGGGGTTTTGTGTAATCTGTTTCATCGGAAAAGGTGAAAGCTGTAAAGAATTGCAAAATGCCGTCGCGCGCCATCAGTTTCCGTACAAAACTGCCTGGCGTCAGTGCTGAATCTGAAATGATTCCAAGTGGATAGTTTTCACTCAACCGAGAAACAACAGGTTTAACGTGCGCCATCATAATTGGCGGTGTCTCTAAAAAAGCGGCACCGAGGTTTTCAATTAATTGATCAAGATCTACTTCCTCAAGCCGAATCTCAAGCACTTCCGCAAATCGCTGCATACATCGCTTCACTGAGATCCCTTTATGTTGATGCCATAAGGATGACACCAAATTGTATGCCGCTTCAAGCCCGTATTCTACGTCAGCTAACGTGCAAGTATAACCACGATTCTCTAAATAAGCATGACACCGTTTCACACGTATCGCCTGACGTTTTCGCCAGTTCTTATCAGAATCTGCATAAAGGGTTTGCCAGAAATCGAATGTAATCGCTTTAAGCATCAATTATTCCCGTTTTTAAATTGTGTTCCATTTCAATCATAATTGGACATCGTTTGTTCCGAATAATATGACGTGAATCCTTGTGTTGGTAACAAAATGATAAAACACAAAAAACACACCTTATAACTCCTAATTCTATTTTACCTAATCTATTGAAAAAAGTCAAATGATATCTCGTTTACGGTACACTAAAGGGTATAAATGGAAGAGTTGTAGCAAATATAGGACACCGAGAATCAAAATAGGCTTGCAATTTCCTTTTAAAGATGATATTATAATTACGTTGAGGTTTGCGTTTCATCTACCGGGAGGAATACGAAGTTGCGGTTGAATCGTCGGATTATCCCCAGATATACGACCACCCGTTTAATATTCGTTTACTTCATCGTTGGACTGGGGATGCTCATATTTGGGTTTACCTATTACAACCAGCAGATCTCGCAGTTGAACGCGGATATAGAAGCACAGATAGGCATTTTTGCCGATCTGGCAGTGGTCCTCCCGACTGTTGAAGATCCGGACTTGCAACAGAAACTACATGGGATAGTAAAACAAGAATCATTTGCCAAAGACAGGGCGCGTGCATTTTCATTTATTATTACAGATGCAGAAGGAAACCCTGTAATCACACGAGGTGTTGACCCAGAATTTGATGCAAAGATCGAAAGTTTCGATGCAAATGTCAACGAAGATAGGAGGATTTCGTTAACAGAAGATGAAAGGGTATTGTTGGAATCGACATTGGCGCGCATGAAGCGAAAGAATCCGCCGCGTGAGATACCGATGCTCTTAAAAAATAAACAGCTAAACGGTTATATTTATTACGGTGATACTGATCCGAGCGAGATGACACACCTACCGTTTGTAATAACCGATACTGCTAACGTGCCACAGAAGTGGCAGATATGGGATGATGTTGTCACCGCGGATCAAGCAACTCCGCAGGAACGGGAGCGGGCAGAAATTTTCGTTCAGAACGCGCCTGCATTCTCAATGATTGTAATGACACCTGAGACCTATGACGGTTACTTCTATTATGAAAGTAAACCCTACTATGGGTTGGTCGTGCTTTTCATAGTCCCGATAGTCTTATTGGTATTTGGGTTTGTCTGTTTTTTGGTCTACCAGCGGATAAAGTCTTATGAGCACTCAGCGATTTGGGGAGGCTTAGCTAAGGAGACGGCACATCAACTCGGAACACCTATTTCATCGCTGTTGGCGTGGACAGAACTCCTACATGGGCGAAGTAAAGACACAGACGATGCGACACTCGCCGAACTTTCTGAAAGTATGCAAAACGATTTAGAGCGTTTGCAAAAAACTACTGCACGCTTCGGTATGATTGGCACTCAGCCGCCGCTGACCGAAGTGAATATAGCTGAGATATTTGAAGAAGTTCAAACGTATTTTGAGAAACGGCTACCGCATATTAGCCGCCGCGTTGAAATTCAACTGATACTACACGAAGTGCCCTCTGTTCTCGCGAATGCACAGCTGTTGCACTGGGTGTTTGAGAACTTGGTCCGTAATTCTCTGGATGCTATGGATAAAACGGACGGATGGATTCAGATTGAACCGACGCACGATAAACGACACAACGATATTGTTATACGGTACGCCGACAATGGAAGCGGTATAGACCGCAAAGATCAACGAAAAATTTTTGAACCGGGGATGTCTACTAAGGCACACGGATGGGGACTCGGATTGACAGTCGTACAACGTATTATCCGTGAATATCACCACGGAAGCATTCACATGGTTAGAACGAGTCCTGAAGGTACAACTTTTGAAATTCGGTTACCGGTCGCGTAGAGCCACTTAATCAGTATTGTAAAAAAATAGGGACGTTGTTTCTGTCCTATTTTCTCAATCGCGACTGAGCAGTTTATTAACTTGATATGTCACAAGCACACCACATTTTATGGATTGACGATGAAATAGAGGCGTTGCAGCCGCACATTCTTGTGCTACGTGAGCGAGGGTACACCGTCACGCCTGTTACAAACGGCGAAGATGGCATCGCGCTCTTAACCAACGGCGACGTACAATACAGTGCCGTTCTGCTTGACCAGGTTATGCCCGGTAAAGATGGGATGGCGACGCTTGATGCAATCCGCGCCGTTAACGCACAAATTCCCGTCATTCTTGTTACCCAATCCAGTGATGAAGCGTTTGTCGAAGTCGCCCTCGGTAAACAAGTGACGGATTTCTTGGTGAAACCGATTGGCGTAGCACAGATCGTTTCAACACTAAAACGGGTTCTTGATCAACCGCAGATGGTTATAGATCAAATCCCGAGCCGGTACATCGCGGATTTCAATGCAATTCGCGCTATGAAAGATTCAGCCCCCAACTGGCAGGACTGGATAAATATCTACGTCAAACTATTACAGTGGGATTTGATGTCTGAGAAGCTTTCCGAAGGTGGATTAGAGGAAACACATATCGGGCAAAAGAAGGAGTGCAATACCGAATTCTCGGATTTTGTGGCGGCGAATTATCCTGATTGGGTCGCTGGCAGTTCGGACGCGCCACCACTATCTGTTAATGTTTTAGATCGGCACGTTATTCCTCAACTCCAAGATGGAAAATCTGTCTATTTTATTGTAGTTGATTGCTTTCGCTTGGACCATTGGCTGGCAGTGGAATCGTTGCTGTACCCCTATTTTTCTATTGAACGCCAATATAGTTTTTCAATCCTACCAAGCGCAACGATGTATTCACGAAACGCGCTGTTCAGTGGGTTGTTCCCCGCGGAGATCGCGGAACGTTATCCACAGTACTGGCAGGAGGAGTCTGATGGGGACACCAGTACCAATCGCTTCGAACGGCAACTTCTCGAAGAACATCTAAAGCGCAGAAATATCAAGCTGAAATCAGCACCTCAGTATTTCAAAATCTTTGATGCACGGGGCGGAAATACTTACAAAAAGCGGGTCGCTTCAAATAAAAGTGTAGCCCTCTCGACGCTGGTTATCAATTTCGTTGATATCCTGACGCATCAGCGTTCACAGTCGGATGTTTTACAACAACTTGCGCCGGATGAGTCGGCTTTCCGGGCACTCGCGCGTTCGTGGTTTTCACATTCTGTGCTTTTTGATATTTTACGCATGGTTGCAGCACAAAAGACAACGGTAGTTCTTACCAGTGACCACGGGTCGGTCTTCTGTAACCGCGCTACCCGTGCGCGTGGTAATCGTGAGACGACCACCAGCCTCCGGTTTAAAATTGGCACGAACCTCGGATGCGAAAGAGACGAAGCGGTGCATCTCCGTAACCCGAAAGAATATCGGCTCCCCGCAGAAATTCCAAGTAAGGACTATATTCTCGCGAAAGACGATTACTATTTCGTCTACCCGAACGATTTTTATAAATATAAACGGCAGTTTCAAGGAGGATTCCAGCACGGTGGTATTTCAATGGGTGAACTGATAACACCTGTTGTTACACTGACACCGAGGCAGTAAGGCGCAGCTCGTAAGCCCAGATTAATATAGGCGTACGCCATTCTATAATCTATACCAAATTCACCTTATAATAGACTCCGGAAATAGTGGAGCACTGAGACGTGGAGATATTGTCTCGTTACACTGTGATTTGGTACCACTCCCACTGGGGCAACCGCACATTCACTGATTCCGATCACGCGTCCTGTGATGAGATGTAGACATCTTGTATCCGTGAAATGAGGAACGGGCGCTGTTCTTTAAAGCCCTCACTGCTTTTACTACGCTGCCGATTTTTGACACGATCATTAACCGAGGTGCCTCTTAAAAAAGGCACGATAGGAGGTAATAATGGAAAAGGAGATACTTATTTCTGATGATGAGTATGAAACACGCTGTGCGGTACTTGAAGAGGGGGTGCTGAATGAAATTTATATCGAACGAAAAGCGGCGACACAGACATTGGGCAATCTTTACAAAGGAAGAGTTGAGAACGTCTTACCGGGCATGCAGGTGGCTTTTGTTGATATCGGGTTAGATCGGCACGCTTTCCTACATATTTCAGACCTCAAATACGAGAGTGCTAACGAAGATGAGACTGAAGATGAAAAACTCGATGGAAACCAGAAATCTGACACGGATGTCGATACATTGGATTTGAAGGCGAAGCCTGCTAAACAATCCCGTGGCGGACGCGGGTTCCCATTTCTCATTAGCGATCTCATCTCAAAGAAACAGGAACTTCTCGTACAGGTTGGAAAAGAACCCATTGGAACGAAGGGCGCACGGGTTACCAGTAACATTACGCTCCCAGGACGCTATGTTGTCTATATGCCGAATTCCTCTAATATCGGTGTGTCCCGGCGGATTGAGTCCGTCACTGAACGGGATAGATTACGCAACATGGCGAAAACAATTAAAGCGGATGTTGAGGGCGGTTTTATCATACGGACTGCCGCGGAGGGCTTAAGCGAAACCGAATTCGCAGCCGAAATCCGATATCTTATCAACCAATGGAAGCAGGTCGGTGAACGCGCTAAACGGAAATCCGCACCGAGCTTAGTCAGTAAAGACTTGAGTTTTACTAACAGAATTGTTAGAGATATGCTGACGAAGGATGTTAAGCAACTCCTCATCGACTCGAAGGCGGGTTATCAAGAGACAATGGATTATGTCTCTTCTGTAATGCCCAATTTGAAACCGAGAGTCTCGCTTTATAAGGACGATGCAACCCTTTTTGATGCCTATGGGGTCGAACGCGCGCTCAAGGAAGCGCTCAGTGAGAAGATTTGGCTGAAGTGTGGTGGACATATTATCATCCAGCAGACCGAAGCCATGGTCTCAATTGATGTCAACACTGGACGGTTTGTTGGAAAATCTGACCCGGACAACACCATTCTCAGTGCCAATCTTGAGGCTGTTGAGGAGGTTGTCCGCCAGATTCAATTGCGCGACCTCGGCGGGATTATTGTCGTTGATTTCATTGATATGGAAGAGGCGTCGCATCGCAAACGCGTCTTCAAGATGTTACAGGAAGCACTCCGAAAAGACCGCGCCCGGACCAACATTCTCCACTTCTCAGATTTAGGGCTTGTCGAGATGACTCGCCAGCGCACCCGACCGAGTCTCTCTACACTGCTTATGGAGGAATGCCCCTACTGCGATGGACATGGGACGGTTCTATCTATTGAAACCGTCGTGATTCAGTTACTCCGTGCGATTAAGATGGCACACAGCCAGACGAAGCACTCGGAATTACGGGTTGTCGCCAACGATTATGTCGTTTCACATATCAAGTCGCAAATGGCGAATAAATTGCGAGAACTCAAAAAGTCATTGAAATTGGATTTAGCACTTGAAGCGAATGCTGATCTGCACCTTGAGGATTATCGCATTTTCGTTGGTAGGGGTGAGGAAATATTTTTGGATTAAGGGATTATCGGTTGTCAGCGGTCGGTTATCAGTTACAAGCGCGTATTGATATATTCGCAACCTGTTAACTGATAACCGCGTATCTCTGGAGAAAATATAAATCCGAATTGACATTAGTGCGTTTTTAGGGTATAATTTAATTTGCAGAAAGGAGTGATAGTTAAAAATGTATGCAGTTTTTGCGAGCGGCGGAAAACAACATCGTGTAGAAGTGGGACACCTGATCGACATCGAAAAACTTGATGCCGATGTTGGTGAAAGCGTTACATTCCCCTCTGTTTTGGCTGTCGTTGATGATGACGGTCAGTTGCAAGCTGGCTCGCCCTACCTTGAAGATGTCTCTGTTACAGGCGAGGTGGTTCAACAGGCGCGCGCGAAAAAGACGATTGTGTTCAAGTCGAAACGACGTAAAGGATATAAACGCAAGTTGGGGCATCGTCAATCATTTACACGCGTGAAAATTACCGCAATCGGCGCGGTGGAGGAAGAATCTGATGGCTCATAAGAAAGGCGGCGGAAGCACTCGAAACGGACGCGACAGTATCGGAAAACGACTCGGTGTCAAGAAATTTTCTGGAAACTACGTCACCGCAGGGAGTATTCTCGCCAGACAACGTGGGACCCATATACACGCCGGCAACAACGTCGGTGTCGGAAATGATTATACACTCTACTCAAAAATTGATGGATACGTATGGTTTGAGCGGAAAGACAAGTATCGCCGGAAGGTAAGTGTCTATACAGCGCGTCCTGAGTTTTAAGCGGAGACATCTACACCCAAGAACGAATGACCAAAAGCCTCGCCTTAGGGTGCTGCATCGCGCGCCACCCAAGCGAGGCTTTTTTACTCCAAACTCCCAAATGTTCACACGACTTTAATGCAAAACAAATAGGAAAAACCAACGTGAGATGGATAATTTGCCTCATCATCCTAACAACAATGCTCGGAATGATTGGGTGCGGTGGGCAATTGCAACAACTTGCCGTGGAAACAATGCAAAACGCGCAAGTTGCACTCTCCTCTGCGGAAGCGATGGGCGCGCAGGAAACGGCAGGGGTACCGCTCAGCACTGCTCAAGAGCTGCTTATTACCGCTGAAAAGGCAATGAACGCTGGCGATACGGAGCGCGCATATCGGTTGGCACTGCGCGCATACCTTCACGCGCGAATCGCGACTGAGATGGCTATTGCTGTTCGCGAGGAAGCACTTGTTCAAGAAGCAGAAGCACAACTCACGCTCAGCGAACAAAACGTCACTGAGGTGCTCCAGAGGCTTTCGGCTATAAAAGCAGAACTTGAGGCATTGCGAGACGACTAAAAAATAAGTTATCGGTTGTCAGTTTTTAATATTTAGTGGATGTGGTGATCTCACATACCGGCATTTGTAGGTGACTTGGCTTAAAAAGTTCACTATCACGGTTGAGGATGACGCATGAAATTCTATACATGGTTACTCTTAGGTGCTTGCTTCATTGTCTATGGATGTACCAAACCAGAGATTGGTGAAGTCATGTTGGCGACGCAATTCCAAGATGCTCAGCAGGCAATTAATAATGCAGCGAAATTGGAAGCTGAATCTTTGGTGCCAGAGGAATACGGACGGGCAGTGAAGCTCCTGAATTTCGCTCAGGACTCACAGGAACAAGGGGACATCCCGCAAAGTCATGAGTTCGCGTCTCAGGCGGAATTGGTCGCGCAGGTCGCTACTGAAAAAGCGCGGCAGCATCACGCAAAGCAGAAGGTCATCTCTATCCGAGAACAGATGTATCAGCAAGTCATAAAAGCACAGGAGCATGAACTTGAAATCGAACGCATCCGTCAAGCGATCACTGAGGAGCAGCTGGCGCGCGCTTTCAGATCAAATACTGAGGGACAGCAACAGACAGAGCAGCTGTCAACCGAAATCACTGATTTAAAGACAAAACTGCGTCAAGCCGAACTTCGCGCTCCAATCGCGCACCTTGAATCGATTGCTAATATTTCGACGGTTATCTATCCCGCCGTTAAAGAAACTGCGAACTATGAGCGTGCCCAAGCATCGATTGCTTCAGTAACAAACCTCATTGCACAAGAGGCGTTTACTGAAGCTGAGAATGCTACTGCTGAATCACAGACGCTTGTGAATGAGCTTTACCAATTGGCGGAGCAAAACTGGGAAACTGAGGTAGCGGCGAGAACGAACGCTCAAATCGCAATAGCACAGTTGGAGATCATCATTCAGCGCGCGCAATACTTCAATGCCAGTCAGCATGCACCGAAGGAACTTGGAGAAGCGACCGTGCAGCTGCAGCGCGCGAAAACTGAATTGGATGCAAATCGCTATGAACAAGCGCGCCAAACCGCATATCAAGCACAACCCATCGCTGACAAGGTTGTTGAAACCGCTGGGGTAGCGGAGTACAGGCAGCGTGCCCAGCAAGAATTAAGTGCGCTGATAGCACGTGCCCAGCGGGTTGTTGAGGCGTTAGGTGAGGGGATCGCCAAGCAAGCCGGGACGCAAGTGCCGCAGTTAGAAGCGAAACTCTATGAACTCGCCAACGCCGCGCACGGGAAAGCGAAAACGGCATTAGCAGCTAAGGAATATCAGGGTGCAGTTAAAGCCGCAGCGGAGGGGGAGGATTATCTGCAACGTGCCATCGCAAACGCGAATCAAGTCGTATCGGCGAAGTCGGATTTACTGCTTGCGTCAAAGCGGATTCCTAAGGTTTCAACCGTTGTAGAGCAGCGGAACGGCGTACTTATCCGAGTTAATGGTAATGTCTTTGCACACGGGAGTACACGGATCCAAGGCGAATTTATTGATACATTTGCGCAACTCGCGAAAGTCCTCCGAACGGCTGAATTCACAAGATATCCGGTCCGAATTGAGGTACACACCAGTTCTTTGGGAAATGCAAACGTCAATCGAAATATAAGTATGGGGCGTGCAGATTCAATCAAAAGGACCCTCATTGAAGAGGGGCGTGTAGATGCGAGCCGGATTACCGCAATGGGCTTAGGCGAGGCGAAACCTCTTGTGAGAGAGGGCGCGAATAAGGAAGAACAGAACCGCAGAGTTGATATTGTTATTCAGACAAACTAAAGGATTGTGCAATACGTGGATCCCTATGTCGTCCATCAGATCGCGATGAGCCTGTTTGGAGACAGATATATTATTATTTACGAGAATACGATTCAGTTCCACAACCACTGTTACTATGTGCGGTGCATCAACACACCAGCACACGCGTATCAGGGATATTATTATTTGGAGGATGCGAACACTGGCTTGGCGATGTCAAGTGATGTTGATTTCGCACCGCTTGGGGCTTATGGTGTAGTTTTTGATCCGCAGACTGGTGATATTATCGGTTGTGAAACAACGCCTCAGCAGTAAAAGACAGTAGTTATAGGCAAAGACCCATTCTATTGAAAAGATGAACCATATCAATAACACAGCGTCACTACAGCAAGAGACGATCCTTATTTTGGATTTCGGTTCACAATATACGCAGCTGATTGCGCGGCGCGTCCGCGAGCAGAACGTCTACTGCGAAATTCACCCGTGTACGTTGCCGCTGTCGCAGGTAGAAACTATCGCTCCAAAAGGAATTATTCTTAGCGGTGGCCCCGCGAGCGTCTATGAAGTAGATGCCCCAACAATCGACGCGAAACTCTTTGAACTTGGAATACCGGTATTGGGAATCTGCTATGGTATGCAACTTATGGCAGCGTTATTAGCGGGCGGGAAGGTGCACCCTGCTACCGAACGTGAATATGGACATGCCCCACTTCAAGTGCTCAGTGAAGCGGATCCGCTTTTTGCTGGACTCTCCTCGTGTTTTTCAGCTTGGATGAGCCACGGTGATCGGATAGAAGCACCGCCTGCCGGTTTCCAAACTATCGCACAGACGGAGAACGCACCTATCGCCGCAATGGTGGATACCGAGCGAGCATTTTACGGTTTACAATTTCATCCTGAGGTGGAACATACACAGGATGCCAACCGAATTTTGGGAAACTTCACGAGAGAGATATGTGGGTGCCACAACACTTGGACGATGCGCGCTTTTATTGCCCGCGCTACGGCGCAAATACAGGAAAGGGTGGGCAATGAACGTGTCCTCTGCGCAGTCAGCGGCGGCATTGATTCGATGGTACTGGCGACGCTCCTGCATGAAGCGATAGGTGATGCACTGGTGTCTGTCTTTGTGGATAACGGACTCCTCCGAAAAAACGAAGTTGCTGAGGTCGTTGAAACTTGCAAGCATCTCGGTATTCCGCTGCTTACTGTTGATGCCACAAAACCGTTTCTTGATGGGTTAGTAGGTGTCACTGACCCAGAGAAGAAACGAAAAGTTATTGGAGCACAGTTCATTGAGACTTTCAAGGGCGCGGTAGCAGAAATGGAACATAACTTCCATTTTCTTGCACAAGGGACGCTCTATCCTGATGTCATAGAGAGTGTCTCTGTCAAGGGACCTTCTGCTACGATTAAGACCCACCATAATGTCGGTGGACTTCCGTCGGATATGCCGTTTGAATTGCTTGAACCGTTCAGAGAACTTTTTAAAGATGAGGTGCGTGCTGTGGGCGCAGAACTCAATGTTCCTGATCATGTCCTCGGACGCCACCCGTTTCCGGGACCTGGGCTCGCTGTCCGTATCTTGGGCGAGGTAACTTATGAACGTTTGGAAGTGCTTCGCGCAGCGGATGCGATTTTCATCTCTGAAATCAAAGCGGCGGGTTTGTACAACGAGATTTGGCAGGCACTGGTTGTGCTGCTTCCTGTTAAGAGTGTCGGCGTAATGGGAGATGCACGCACATACGAAAACGCCGTCGCACTTCGCGCTGTTACCAGTAGCGATGCGATGACAGCAGACTGGGCGCGTATACCGACAGATGTCCTTGCCAGAATCTCTAACAGGATTATCAACGAGGTACAAGGCATCAATCGAGTCGTTTACGATATTAGTTCAAAACCGCCAAGTACGATTGAGTGGGAATAGTCGTCAGCCGAACTAATACACCTGTGATGCCGCGTGAACAGCCGTACCGGGTTCCACATCCTGCCCGAACTCAATCAGCAGTTTCTCTAATGCATTGAGGACAAGCATAACATTCCGTTCATTGGTGGACTCACCCATCAGTCCGATTCGCCACGCTTTTCCAGCAAAAATGCCCAAACCGGCACCGATCTCTATCCCAGAGTCCGTAATTAATCGTTTCCGAATGGTTGCATCATCAATACCTTCAGGGATGCGCAGTGTGGTTAGCATAGGTGCGCGGTAGCCTTCCTCTGCTGCAGGTTGTAATCCGATTGCTGTTGCCCCTGCAAGAAGTGCGCGGGCGTTGCGTTCGTGCCGTTCGTAGCGCGCGATCAATCCCTCTTCTAAAACGACGCGCAGTGCCTCTCGTAATGCGTAAATCATTGACATCGAAACCGTGTGATGATAACTCCGTTTCTCGCCGTGCCAATAATTTTCAAGGAGTGTCATATCCAGATAGAAACTTTGGATCGGTGTTTTTCGGTTCTGAATCACATCAACAGCACGTTCACTGAAACTGATAGGTGAAAGACCGGGCGGACCGCCGAGGCATTTTTGTGTGCAGCTATAAGCGATATCGATGCCGCGTGCATCCAAGTCCACGGGTTGCCCGCCGAGCGAAGTCACGCAGTCAGCAAGAAAGAGAGCACCGTTATCGTGAGCGATCTGAATCGCGTCCGTTAAGGGTTGCAGGATACCGGTGGAGGTTTCCGCATGCACCAGCGCAAGCAGTTTCAGCGAAGCAGTCTTCGCAACGGCTTCAGCAATCTTTTCGGGACGGATGTGTGTTCCCCACTCGGCTTCGACGGTTGTAACGACACCACCACACCGCTCAGTTATATTAGCAATCCGCTCGCCGAAGTAGCCGTTGATACCGACAACGACGCCGTCACCGGGTTCAACAGTGTTGGCGAGTGCTGCTTCCATGCCAGCGGTGCCAGTACCGGAGACTGGCAGTGTCAGTCTGTTTTCGGTTCCAAAGACTTGGCGGAGCAGTGCCACCGTGTCATCCATCACTTCAACAAAGTTAGCATCTAAATACCCCAACATAGGGGTTGTCATTGCCTTCAGAACCCGCGCGTTTGCTTCACTCGGTCCGGGACCGAGTAGCACGCGCGGCGGCACTATTAATTCATCGTACACTGTTTTACAAGGCTCCTCAAACATTATTTACGTGAATACTGATACATCAAAAGATTCATGAAACTCCAAACCTCACTAGCACAGAACGGGATGTTATTCCGTTTTGATATTTCATCAGTGCCGTAAACTTTGGGGTTGGGGTTTCAAAGTTAGGAGAGTTCATAAAAGAGGAGGATGCCTTATGGCATCCTCCTTCAGAGAAACCACGCTCAGGGGAGCGAGGCTACAAGAAATCGGAGACCGTAGCGATTACTCGCCACCGCCGCCCGCACGATCCGCACCCTCACGGATTTCCAGATTATTTGCCCGCATGTAATTCAGAATCTCTTGGACCTTTAGCTGGGCGAACCGGAGTGCGTCGTTCACTTTTGGATCACTTGGTGGAGCAGTTTCATATTTTGCCCACAACTTGTTGAAATACTCCAGAGCGTCATTGAAATACGCATCGTCGTCATTCGCTAATACCATATAGGCTTCGCCGATCTGCACGAAACCGAGGTCTGCGTACTTACTCGTCGGATACGCTTCAATGATTTTGGTGAATGCTTCAATAGCAGCAGTGATCTGGGTTTTCTGCTCTTCACCTCTGACGAGTTTCGCTGAATTCAGCGTCTGATTCGCCTGTTCATACTCGTAGAAAGCAAGCGCATTCGCCGTATCGTTGAGATACTCTTGTGCTTTGCCTTTCGACTCGTTACTGATACCGGGCGTATTGATCGCTTTCTGGTAGTAATCAATTGCCTGTTGATAGAGGCTGATACGTTGCTGTTGTTCAATACCTTCCTCTGAGCCGGAGTTGAAGTACTTATTGCCGATATTAATAAGTGCATCAGCAGTGTACTGGCTATTCGGATACTCTGCAGCGAGGACTTCGTTTGCTGCGAAAATCCGATCATACCAACCCTGTTGCGCTTCGGCATCTCCTGCCTCCATCGCGGCTTCACTCAGAAGCTGCGCACAGGTCGAGATAGCATACAACGATTCAGGGGCGCTCTTATGATCTTTGTTAACTTGGCGGACCTTCTCGTATTCTGAGATTGCTGTCTCGAATTGTTGCGAAGCGAAGTAAGATTCACCGACGTGATACTGCCAGTAAGCGGCATCTTTAGCGCTGGGATAGCGGCGCACCATATCACGGAACACGTCTGCAGCGGCGACGAAATAATTAACCGCTGTTTGAGACATCTCACCGTCCATACCTACCTGCATCCGTCCCAACTCGAAGTTCGCAGCGGCGAGATAGTTTAGAGAAGTCTCTGTGTTCTTACGGAGATCATCCGATTTCGGGAATAATCCTTTATCAACGTAACCGACAAATGTTGTCAGTGGCGCGAGTGCGCTTGTCAGGTCTTGTGGCAATTTCACGCCGATACCGACAGAATAGTAAATCTGACCGGCTTGGAACAGCGAGTTTTGCACATACGGAATGACCGTCTTCTTATCTGCTTTTTCAACCGGTGATGCGATTGTGTTCACTTCAAAGAAGGAACCCGCAGCGGTCCGGCTCGCATCGATATAGGGTTGGAGGTCGGTTCCGGGTGCGTTAGAGAAGAGTGAACGCGCTTTGTCGGAGTAGAGGAAACCGAGGTTATATTGCGCGGCGGCTTTTTCTGCCACACTTGCATTCGGATTCGCCTTTGTCCGGCTAAGTGCTTCCTCAGCTTCAGCGATGGCTTCGTCTAAGCGTCCGAGTTCCACATAAAGCGTCGAACGACGGATGCCAGCATCAGCGACCATTGAGGCGACACTCGTATTGTCTGAACCGCTGTATTCGCCGATCAAGGTCTGGAAAGCTTCCAAGGCTTTATCAGGTTGTTTCACTTTATCCTGATAAATTAGACCCATTCGGTAGTAGGATTGCGCTCTGGTGAGCGGATCCTTGACGAGTTCAATGGCGTTCTGGTAACTCATCAATGCGTCTTGATTGGCTTGGAGTTGTTCCTCTTGCGCGAATGCCATGGCGAAGTAGGAACGTCCTTTCAGGTCAATATCCTCAGTATTTTCGATAATATACTGATACTCTTGGACTGCTGCCTGATGGTCACCGAGGGTGCCATTAAGTTCAGCGAGGCGTGAGTGCGCTTGGAAAACGAGAGCCTTCCGCGCTTCGTCCTCAGTTTTGCCTTCTTGGGCTGTAACCTGTCGGAATGCGTTCGCGGCACCTTTCGGATCCTCTAACCCTAACAATGCCAGACCTGCGGTGTAATTGGCACTGATGAGATTATTCGCATCGTTTGTCAGCGTTGCCACTTTTGCGGCTGCATCAGCGGCGTTTTGGAGGCTAAGTTTCTTACTACCGGCATCTGTCGCAGCTTGTGCGATTTGATAGTGGCAGACCGCTGCTTGGTATTGCGCGTTGGGTGCAAGTTCGCTATTCGGGAAAGTTTGCACGAAGAAGAGATACTCCGCCAATGCTTCGTCATAGCGTTTCGCACCGTAGTAAGTGTGCCCGATCTTCAACTGCGAACGGCTGCGTGCGTCTTCTGGCGCGCCGGCATTATCAACAATCCGCTTCAGAGAGGCTACGAGGGAATCAATATCAACATCTTCACTGCTGTTTTCTATAGCCGTTGCCTTAATCAACTCGATATGTCCGAGGGTCTTAAGAACAAGCTCATCGTCACTTCCCGAAAATTTATCATTCGCTTCATCAACGAGTGCGAGGATAAGCGGCCACTTCTCTGTCGCGTTCTGTTTTTGTGCAGCATCTCGATAGGCGAGTGCCAAACCATAATAGGCTTCAACGGCGTTCGGGCTATTCGGATAGTCCGCAATCACGCGTTGGAAAGCACTTTCGGAGGACGTTAAGAGTGCCGGGTTTTCAGAAGCCGCTTGATAATAGCACAGCCCGACAAGATAGAGTGCATCGTCGGCATATTCACCTGTCGGATTGCCATCAACGACGGCTTGATATTGAGTTGCTGCTTCTTCAAACCGTTCCTCTGCGCGGAGCAAGTCTGCGAGTTTAATTTCTGCTAAGGAGCGGTTGTCAGCATCAGCAAGTTTATCTAAAATGCTGTTGTAGTAGTTAATCGCACCCTCTTTATCGCCTTCCTTGACGTGACTATTAGCAATAAGGAGCAGGGCGCGTTCAAAGTATTCACTCGTCTCAGGGATCGATGCATACCGATCGCGTGCTTGTAACCAGTCACCGAGCATCTCGTGTGAGAGTGCTTCGTTCATGAGACACGCTTCGACCTGTGCCATACGTTCGCCGAAGTCATCATAACGTTCTTCAGCAACACCTGGGAGGAAAGCATCGTCGTTAAACTTAGCGACTGCTTGTTGATAGGCTGCGACGGATTTCTGAAGGTGCTCTTGATCGAAGCCAGCACCTGCATCGCCTTCTTGATAACCTTCAGGTTTAGCGGCTTCGTAATAGGAGCGTCCTTCAAAGAATTTGCCCATCAATTTGACGAGGTGGAACTTTGGTAGATCGCGGTATTCCCACAACTTCGCATATTCTTCAGCGGCTTCAATGTACTGTTTGAATTCCGTCCGTTTGATATCTGCGAAGCGGAGTTGGACCTCTGCTGCGAGGATGTCGAACTCGTTATCGTTTTTGTTCTTTTCGATAAACTCGCGTGCGACGGTTTCGAGTTCTTCCTGCCGTCCAAGGTCGTTGAGTGCCCAAATTGCACCATAGAGTGCGTGCGGGGCAACGGGATCTTGCGGGTAGTCGTCAATCGTTTTTTGATACCACTGCAAGGCGAGTTCCAGTGTCGCTTGACCGGCTTCAGTATCACCGGCTTTCCGCTGGTCACTGCCGAGTTTGTAGTACGCTTCCCCGATCTGGTAGGAGCAGTACGGAATGTAATCGGTCTCTTCTTGGTGTTCGTTAATAACGCGTTCATAGGCGACGGCTGCCTCACTCCAATTCGCTAGGCGGAAATGGCTATCAGAGATACCGACTTTCGCTTCAGCGATGAAGTCGCTTTCAGGGTATTGTTCGAGGAGCGTGTTGTATGAAACGATCGCGTTTTCATAGTCGCCCTGATCGTAGTACGTGCTTCCGATAGCAGATTGGATTTCCGATTGGAGTCCGCGGTCTGCAGTGTTCTGAAGGGCAAGTTCATAGTTGACGCGTGCGTTGTCATAGTCCTTTTGACGGGCATAGATCGCGCCTTGGTCAAAGTACGCCGCCGTGACGTATTGGCTTTCAGGGAACTGTGTGATGAAGTTGGTATACCTGCCAATCGCTTCATCGTCCCGACCGAGTTGGTTCAAGCTATACGCGGCTTTATACATCGCTTCGGCTTGCAGATCAGGATAATTCTTGAATTCCTCTGTCGCGATCTTATCGAATTCCTGATAGGCTTGCTCGTAGTTAGACTCATTAAGGAATGACTGCGCGATAAGGTGTTGGGCATCATCTTTGAAATCGGAATTCGGGAAGCCATCAAGCACGGCTTTGAATGCCTGCCGCGAGTCTTCGTAATTTTGCAATTTATAGTTGAGCTGCCCGATTGCGTACCAAGCGTTTTCGACGAAGAGGCTGTTAGGGAAGTTTTCAATAAGCTGCGTGAACTTCGGTTCAGCCAATTCAAACTGTTCTGTCCGGTAGAGGATGTGTCCCCAGAGATAGGTTAACCCCTCTTGGTGTTTCGGAATGGTAGCTGTCGGTGCGACCATTTCAATGAATTCGATTGCCTTGTCATAGTGATTGACATCCCCCGATTGTTCAGCGAGACGTGAATAACTGACAGCGATCTTATAGTTGGCGAGCGTGGGGAAATCCTTATCAATAACTTCGGTTTTCACACCGCGCTTCGTTGATTCTTCGAGTGCCTCGGTATACTTAGCGATTGCCCCCTCATAATCTGCTTGTCCATAGAGGTCTTCAGCGTCTTGAAAAAGTTTCTCTACTTTTTTCGAGCTACCCATCATAAACGGTGAAAGTAGTGCCACCACTAAGGCGAGACCACCAATAATTCCCAAAATCCTTGGGTTCATTATATTCTCCTTTAGTTATCAGAGTTGGGTTTTACTATGTTCAACCCAATCTACGGGATAGTTAGAGTTCTATCGGATCGTGAACCGCTGCAACAGACAACATCTCGAGCGGTACATCCAACAATTTTTGTGAAAATCCTTTAAGCTCGCTCCGTTTCCGTTCATACTGTTGGAGCGCCTGCTGTCCTGTATTGATACCTCGTAACAGCAGGAGTGCATATCTGCCTTCGGTGAGTACATCTCGGCTCGTTCGCCGCGCCCAAATGGCACCTTGTGAAGGAAATTCGGTGTAAGCAAGCAATTCCGAATCGATGTCCAATGCAACGCTCGGCATTGTATCGGAACTCCGTTTATGGAGGGTCGTCAGGATATACCCATCTATCATCGGTTCATTCGTAAATTTCCAGACATCAGACCCTGAATCTACAGCAGGTGTTTCTGTCGCACGTTCACTATTCATGTTTCGACGGATCCCAACGGATTCGGTTGTGGTTTTATCTTTCTGAACTGCGAGTGCTACCGCGGACGGTATACCAGCAGATGGAAAGCGGGCATCTTCGCCGTTATTGTGCATCGAAACTTGTGTTAGCAGGAACGGTGTTGCGAGCAACATGGTCATTGCTAATGTCAGAACGTAATAAGGGACAGCGTGTCGTCTGACGGCGATAAATCTGCTCGGGTGGAAACGATCTGCGTATCGATAGACCTGTGTTAGTAGCTGCCAACCGAGACGCGTTGTAGCCGCAGCGAAGCGTTGATAGAGTGCAGTCGGCGCACTCTGTTCAATGCGTTTCTGAAGCTGCGTTGTAAATTGCGCATAATAAGTGTCGGACGCTTCCGGTTCAACGTAGAAGTTTTTCAGGAGGTGCTGCGTCTTTTTGAGATCAGCGATCTCTCGTTTACACGACCAGCAGGAACGGAGATGTGATGTGACATCGGTTGTCTGCTGTTCGGAAAGCGTTCCGTCTATATAGTCAGATACAAGCGGTTCTATTTTCTGGCATTTTGATCTCATTGATATTCTCCACGACATTGTGTGCTTCGAAATTAAGAGTTGTTGGTGTTTGAAGCACTTGTCAGCGGTATCCAATTTTGGGTCTTTTAGCCATTTTCGTCAGAAATTCGGATAGAAAGAACTATGTTACATTCTAAAATGTGTGGACACCTTGTAGGGCACTCTTGTCGGTGCCATAAACTTAACTTATCTCTATATCCAGTTTAAATTGCTCCGGCATCCATATACGGTTTGAGTAAAGTTCGGAGTTTCTTGCGTGCGTAATGCAAGCGAGAACGGACTGTGCCTTCGGAACAATTAAGGATTGAGGCGATCTCGGCGTGCGTCAGCCCCTCAAATTCATGGAGGATGACCACCATCCGGTGTTTCAATGACAAACTATTGACTGCCTCTGTGACATATTGCCGAAGTTCTGATTTCTCTGCTTGTGTGTGCGGGTCGTTTGCAAGCTGCGCATAGTGTCGGGCGGTTGCTTCGTATTCCGTTTCTACGGTTGTCTCAAGTGTGCATTCTCGCCGACGGTCTCTACGCCTGACAAAGTTGAGTGCTTCGTTCACGGCTATTCGGTAGAGCCATGTCTCGAAAGCTGCATCCCGCCGGAATGTGTGAATTGACCGGTAGACCTTAATAAAGGTCTCCTGCATCACGTCGTCGGCATCAGCGTGGTTCTTGGTAATCTGCACCGCGAGGCGGTACACCATCCGTTTATATCTTTCCACCAAGGGGGCTAATGCTGTCTCGTCGCCTTCACAAAGATCGGCTATGAGCAAGGCTTCCGTTCTATCCACCGAACTGCTCTCCTCGATATTTCTGACTGATTAATTTGGTTAGACAACACTTTTTCTCAAACCGTTCAAAAAAAATATATTTATCAACGATACGCTAATGAATTAACGCGCGTAGAACGCCCGCCTGTCTGGGAAGTCCGTTTAAATTTAACTCAGACAAAATCAAAATGCGCTTTGCATGCTATTATAGCATTAATCAGAAATTGTGTAAATAGAAAAATAATATTTGGCAATTATCAGTTATCAGCGTTGTAAGCGCGGAAATCTGTTTATATTCTTTTCACCTCTGCTCCTTTTGCTGAGATATCTACATCTCCATTTGGCTTCTATCCGCACTTATGCTATACTCTAATTAAGCGAGACTTATAACGAATCATCAAACATCCAACTGACTTTTTTATGTGGGCACCCGCCTATATACCTTATATAAGAGGACTTGGACAAAATTAACCGTGAATACGTCCCTTGCTACTCCACAATACACTTACCAAACATTCCGCTACAAAGCCCAATCCTTCAGGTTTGGGATGTAGTAGCGGTTAATCGTTTGAAACATACCAAACCTATTATTTTTTGCTAATTGACTTGACAATATCTAATGTTTGTGGTATAATTAATAGCATGAATATATCAAACAAAGACCACAAATATGACACAACAGAAACGACGACCTTTGCCTGTGAGTATCATATCATTTGGGCTACAAAATATCGTCGTTCTGTTCTATCTCCTGAAATCCAAGAGCGTTTGAAAGCATTGATCTTTGATCAACAAGAGACATACCAATATATCGTCAGAGAAGTTGAAAGCATGCCTGACCATGTTCATTTGCTCGCGAGCATTCCACCTAATGTTTCCGTAACAAGCGTAATTGGTAAAATCAAAGGATATACAGCTAAGATACTTCGCAACGAGTTCCCAACATTGAAACGCCGACTGCCTTGCCTGTGGACACGTTCAAAGTTTGTTGCGAGTGCGGGTAACGTCACACTTGAAGTTCTCAAGCAGTATATTGAGAACCAAAAGGGTGTATAGATGCCAAGTTTTACCGCACCCAAACACTGAAAATAGAAGAACAACCGATATTCTCTGAAGTCAATGCTGCCTCTGCTGCTGTTTGGAATGACTGCCTGACACTCATGGACTTCTACCAATATCAACGCGGGTATCCGCATGCCCATAGAGACTTTTATTTCGTTAAGGATTGCGAGGGATGGCTGGATAAAAAACTCTCGAATCCTCTCTTGCATTCACAAAGTAGACAAGCCGTATTGCAACGATATTTCAAGTCTTGGAAATCCTACGCTGCCTTGAAAAAGAGCGGTAGCATTCAGAAACCGAAACCTCCTCATAAACGAAAAAACTATATGACGACGCGTTTCAAAAAGTCTGCTATCCGATTTGTTGAAGGTGCACTCTTTGGAAAACGCGTTGAACTCTCTTTGGCACAAGGTCAACCAAAGATAGATATACCTTTGCCAAGTAGCTTTGATATGTCTAAAGCAGAACATATCGCAACGATTGATTTGTGCTACAGTTATGGAAAATGGACGCTCCATTTCTCATATCAGTATGAAATCGAAACAACCGAAATAGGTCAAGAAGTCATAGGCGTTGATATAGGCGAAATACACCCGATAGTTTCTCATGACGGAACAGAGACACGGATATTCAATGGACGGTATATTAGATCACTCTACCGC